>CAYLLL010000001.1:0-21720 GCA_964384655.1 uncultured Mariniplasma sp.
AAAATAGTCTGGATCTAAGTCATCTTCATCGAGTGATTGTTGAAACTCAAGATGAATTTTTTCAAGATCATCAATGTTCATCGTCTCTGTGTCGATTAAGATTTCAACAATCTTCTCACCAAACTCCCTTTTCGTACGAATCGAATAAATGGCTAGATTGTGTTTGGCTAAGATTAGGGTTAATTTTTCTTTCAAAATCTCTAAGTTCATACTGACCTCAATAAAACGAGTGGAAATCATCATCCCACTCTAGTCTGCTATTCATTATAGCATGTTTTCCTATAGGTTTCAATTTTTTTTAATGATTTTCAAATGTAATTTATCATTCTTTGATGATTTACATGCGAATGATTTGCAAAAACATAAAGTCATGTTATAATCTAGTTGCAAATGATTTGCATAAGGAGATTTGATGTTAATGAAAAAATTTGCTATCTTGTTTTTTACGATGTTATCTATGCTTGGACTCACCGCATGTCAAAATGAATCGTCAGCAGATATCGTGACCACCATGTTCACGCAATATGATTTTGCACGACAAATCGTTCAAGATAAAATGACCGTGAGTATGATTATTCCACCAGGTGCTGAAATTCATAATTATGAAGCTACCTCAAAAGACATCGTTGCTATCAACGAAGCAAAACTTTTTATTTTTACGAGTTTAGAGATTGATCAATGGATTGGAGATCCGAATAATCTCGGTGGTGAACATACCATCGTGATGAACTTATCTGAACATTACACGTTAGAAGAGCATGATCATGATCATGAAACACTAACATTGTCATTGATCGAAGATGAACATGATCACGATGATGAAATTCATTTTTGGGTAGATCCAATCGTCGCGATGCAACTCATCGACGCAATTTTGGAAAATATTGTTTCCATCGATCCAGCCAATGAATCCTTCTACCGTGCAAACGCCTTAGCTTACCAAGAAGAGATTCATGAATTGCATGAATCCTTTGATCTTTGGATGCAAAGTGGCCATCTGGAATCTCAGATCTTCTTTGCAGGACATAATGCAATGGGCTTATTTGGCGAACGGTATCATCTTAATATCACATCACTCTTCGAGAGTTTCAAACCTGATGCTGATTTAACATCCGCGGAATTGATTGCGTTTACTGAAGCTGTCAAGGAAGCCAATGTTCATTATTTATTCATTGAAGAATTGGTGGATCCTAAAGCTGCTAATCAGATTAAAGATGAACTTTCTTCTGAAAACTATGATCTCATTTTATTACCTCTTCATGCTTATCACAACTTGTCAAAGGAAGAGTTTAATCAAGGCATTTCTTACGTCGATTTATTCATTCGAAATATCGACTACATTCAAACTGCGATTGGAGAATAACCATGGTAACCTACCAAAATGTCTCGGTATCCTTTGGTAAATTTAATGCGCTTCATCACGTAAATTTCACCCTTAAACCGGGTGAATTTCTCCATATTGTTGGTCCAAATGGTAGTGGCAAGACGACTCTTGTTAAAACACTTGTTGGCTTAATTAAGCCGACTGAAGGCGACATCACCATCAGTACATCTCACATGGGGTATCTTCCACAAAAACTATTGTCCAAGAACAATTTACCCATGACTGTTAGAGAGGTTATCTATAGTGGATTTAATAAACAATCACTTAAGCCCTCTCAAGAAGAATGCTTACTCATTAAGTCTTGGTTAGCCAAGATGGAGATCGAGCACCTTTATACCGAGTCGATGGCTTATCTATCGGGAGGACAACAACAGCGTGTCTATCTGATCAGAGCACTCATTTCACAACCTGATCTTCTCATCCTTGATGAACCCACATCGGCTTTAGACCCTTCTTTCCGTGAGAAATTCTATTTCCTCCTTGATGAACTCAATAAAACTGAAAAGACGACCATCATTCACGTAACACATGATTTAACCGATGCCGTAAAAGATGATTGCAAAATCATGTATGTCGATCAAACCATTAAATTCTATGGTACCTATCATGAGTTTCATGAATTTGAACATAGGGGGCATCATCATGTTTAGTTTCCTTCAGTATGAATTCATTCAACAAGCGATCATGATTGGGATTGCTCTTGCCATCTCAGCGGCTTTACTATCCCCTTTTCTTGTTCTAAATCAACAGGCGATGATCGCTGATGGTTTGGCTCACGTCAGTTTTGCAGGTATTGTTTTAGGTGTCTTGTTGAGTGAGCAAGCATTATATATCGCGATTCCATTTGTGATGCTCGCTTCACTTCTTATTAAATATCTGTCAACGACGAAAACCATCAATGGGGATGCAGCAATCGGATTGGTTTCAGCGGTTTCATTTGCCCTTGGCTTAATATTGATTAAGAAGGGTGAAGGGTTCTCTGTGTCCATCGAAAGCATGCTCGTAGGCAATATTTTTACAGCAACACAAACAGAAATGTGGCTATCTTTACTCATCATGGGTTTCATTGGTGGATTTATTCTCATCTTTTACCGCCAATTATTCTTGATGACCTACGATATGGATTATGCCCGTTTCAGTAAAATTAATGTCCAATTATTAGGCTATATTCTCTCTGGATTAACTGCCATCTTTATCGTTGTTGGTGTAAGAACGATTGGAACATTGCTCATTTCAGCACTCGTCGTTTTCCCATCCATTATTTCAAGCCAACTCACCAAGAGTTTTAAAAATACACTACTCTTAGGTCTTCTTTCATCACTTATCGTTGTCATCCTTGGTATCTTCATTGCCCATCCTCTTGAAATTCCTGTTGGATCAACGATTGTCATCTTATATGCGATGATTTTACTCATCGTATTAATCATGAAACCCTTATGGAGGAAATAACCATGCGAATGACCAATCAACGAAAACTGATTTTAGAATTATTAAACAAAAGTCACCAACCTAAAAGTGCTGAAATGATTATCGAAGAACTCCCCAATCATACGATGAACTTATCGACAGTCTATCGTAATCTTGATGCGTTTTTTGCTGAGGGGATCGTCTCCAAAAGTACGATGAAAAATACAGCATATTACTATGTCAGTCACAAAGATCATCATCATTATATGATCTGTTTAGGATGTCAAAAAATGTATGAAATCGATTGTCATTTAGATGATTTTGCTGTCGGTGTTGCAAATAAACATCATTTTAAAATCACCCATCATGACATGACCATTTATGGCTATTGTGAATCCTGTCAATCTCATGCATAAAAAAGAAGCGCGATGTGCGCTTCTTTCTTTAATTCCATCGTCTTGGATCGTTTTTAATCGAATCTAAAAATTTCAAGTCAGTGGGTTCAATCTTAAACTCAAGACCCGTATTTTCCAAGATTCTTGATTCATGGGTGGATTTTGGAAGGGGTGCTGTGCCCTTATCAATGCAATAACGAATGCAGAGTTGAGCAGCGGTGACTTGATATTTTTCTGCCATCTTGACAATATCAGGATTAGACAGTGCATACCCAATCGCAAGAGGTGAATACGCTTCAACAAGAATCCCTTTGGTATCACAATATGTTTGTGTTTCTTCTTGGTTATTTCCAATGAAATAAGCAATCTGATTTACATGGGGAATGATTTCACAGTGTTTGAGAATGTTTTCGATGTCATTTGGGGAGAAATTAGATACCCCAATCGCACGAACACGTCCATCACGATAAAGCTTTTCCATCGCTTTCCATGCTTGAACATTGCCTTCATCACAATTTTTACCGATTTCATTCCAGGGCCACGGTGCATGAATTAAATAAAGATCTAAATAATCAAACCCAAGTTCTTTTAAGGTTTGGTCAAACGCGTCAAGGGTTTCCTGGTAAGATTTGATATGTGATTGGAGTTTTGATGTCACAAAGATATCTTCACGTTTTAGTCCTGAATCCTTGATGGCTTGACCGACAGATGCCTCATTTCGATAGGCAGCTGCGGTATCCACATGACGATAGCCATGCTTAAGGGCTAAACTGACGGATTGATACGCTTCATCTCCACTTTTAACTTGCCAAGTTCCAAAGCCAACTTTTGGCATTTTCACGCCATTTTTTAATACATAGACTTCATGAATGGTTTTCATAGGTAATGCCTCCTCTACCTGTTATGTTATCACAAAGAAAAAGTGGATGCAAATATCCACTATTTCACTTTTAATATTCTTAACTGCAACAAGATACCATAGACAGCGATTCCCATAAGAATAATTCCTGTGACAATCGCTAAGACATTTTTATCAATCGATGGAACCACTGAAGGTAAAATGATGTCTAAAACGTAAAATAAGAAATATCCGTAGAGTAGATAGCGGATCAGTGACACTTCTTTTTGTGTGATGACACAGACACGATCATCCTTCTTACGATACATCTGGAATCCATAAACCCCAGCGCCAAGCAGTAACCCTAAGAGGATAAAATTAATCCATGGGTAATCCGCTCTAAAAAAATGTTCGATAATGGTATAGCCACCCATCACGAAAAACACACTAAACATAATCAGTTGAACCATCAAGACTTTGCGGTAAACATTCATTTTGAATTCTCCTTTTCGATTCATTTTTATTTTGCTATGATATACTTAAATTAAAGTGAGGTAAATGCCATGAAGAAAGCTGTATACCCAGGAACATTTGATCCACTAACGATTGGTCATCTCGATATCATAAAACGTGCTGCGCGATTTGTCGATGAACTCCACGTGGTTGTCGCGGATAACTACAAGAAAACCCCAACATTTACGAGTGAAGAACGTATGGAAATGATCCAACGTGTCACTACCGATGTCCCTAATATTATTGTCACCACAACGACTGATCTTGTCGTTAGATATGCTCAGAAAAATAATATTGATCTCATCATCCGTGGCTTACGTAATATTCAAGACTATGAAAACGAATATGCGCTATATCAATTTAACCGTAATCTTTATCGAAATATTGAAACGATTATTTTATTCCCCTCGTCTAGAAACCACTTTGTCTCATCGTCTGCCATCAAAGAATTGATTGTCCATCATGCAGATATCTCTCCTTATGTCCCTAAAGAGATCATTCATGATGTGCAGGAGAAATTTAGACCTAAACTAGACCCAACGACTTAAAGAAATCATAAAGCTGATCATCCATGATATGGGGTGCGACATGGTCAGCTTTTTCTTTTAATTCATTGAAACGAGTGTTTTGCATGGCGATTCCAATATCTGCCATTTCGATCATTTGAATATCGTTTGCCCCATCACCGACACAGATCAAACGATAGTCACCTTCATGTTCAAGTGCTTTTTCAATGCCAAACGACTTATTGATATGGGGGTAAACAAAGTCTGCACCTCCATGATGCCATAAATACACCCTAAATTTAGGAAGAACATCTGCCATATTGAGAATCGCTTGTTCTTGGTTTGAAAATAACCACAATTGATAAATTTTATGAGATTGATAAAAATTGGGATCAACCTTTAAGGTGATGCCACGTAGAAGTTTCATCCCTTCACTGACGTGCTCATCCCAATAATTCACGGCTTCATCATCGATGCCTACCATCCCAACACTAAAATGATTTTGTTCAGATATTGACAACATGTCAATGACATCGTTCGTTTCAATAGGGGATTCAAATATGACTTGATGATCTTTTAAAACAACCGATCCATTAAGAAGAACGAGATACGTGAAATAAGGTAGTATTTCTTCAATAATCCCTAATTTTGTTGAAGATCTCCCTGTCGCAAGACCTAAAATGACGTCTTCTTTTTGGCTGAGTTCGAGAAGTAGCCGCTTGGTTTGTTCAGGAATTGCAGAAAGCGTATTGTTATAAACGGTATTATCGATGTCAAAAAAGATGATGGTTTTCATGATGCACCTCAAAAATATTATAGCATATTGTGCTTTTCTCTACCAATTTGATGTCATTTATTATACAATAAGTATGTAATATCCGCTGCTGGAGGGTTTTTATGAAAAATCCATTACTCAATACCGGTGAACTCGGCATTTTTGCCTTAGGGGGACTCGGTGAAGTAGGGAAGAACACCTATGTGTATGAAATTGAAGATCAGATCTTTATTGTGGATGCAGGTATCCTTTTTCCTGATGAACATCTCTTAGGGATTGATTACGTCATTCCTGATTATACGTACTTGGTTGAAAATCAAGAACGTATTGTCGGTCTTTTCATCACACATGGTCATGAAGACCACATCGGTGGCATTCCTTATTTACTCAAAAAAGTTAACATTCCTAAAATCTATGCTGCAGGAATTGCAGTTGATTTAATCGAATATAAGTTGATCGAACATCAAGATGTGAAAGCACCAAAAATCGAAGAATATAAGAGTTATTACAAATACCAGTTCAACAATGTTGAAATGTCATTTATACGTCTTAATCATTCCATACCTGATATGTTTGGGATTGTCTTTAGAACACCTCAGGGTATCTTATTCCATACTGGAGATTTCAAAGTTGATTTCACACCCGTAGGTCCTGGTGCTGAATATGATAAACTCGCTGCGATTGGCAGTGAAGGGGTCTTATGCATGCTTTCTGACTCAACCAATGCAGAGCGTGATGAACTGATTCAATCGGATTCAAAAATTGGTAAATCAATTAACGAACTATTCTCAAGAATCTCAGGGCGAATTTTGATTGCAACCTTCGCTTCCAATATGTATCGTATTCAACAAATCATAGAAGCATCCATCATGAATGGTCGAAAAGTAGCTGTATTCGGACGATCGATGGAACGTGCTATTGAGGCAGGGATGCAAACAGGATATATTAAAGCTCCTAAAGATACCATTGTTTCTGGGGATGATGTCAATCGATTAAAAGCGCATGAAGTCACGATTATTGTCACAGGATCTCAAGGTGAACCTCTTGCTGCTTTATCCAGAATAGCCAATGGAAATCATCGTCAAGTGAAAGCGATGGCTGGAGATACCGTGATCTTCTCTTCTTCCCCGATTCCGGGTAATCAAGAAGGTATTAATCGTACGATTAATAAACTCTTTAGACTTGATGTTGAAGTCATCACTCATGGACCCCTTGCTGATACGCACACCTCAGGTCATGGGGCGCAACAAGATTTAAAACTTATGCTCAGTTTGGTGAAACCTAAGATGTTTATTCCGATGCACGGTGAACATCGGATGCTCAAACATCACCGAGAACTTGCCATTGATTGTGGCGTAAAAGCAGAAAACATTCTCATCATGGATAATGGTGATGTCGCTGCCATTACGGATCACTCGATCAGACTTGCGGGAAAAGTGACTTCTGGTGAAATCTATATCGATGGAACAGGCATTGGGGATATTGGAAGTACTGTGATTAAGGAAAGAAAGTTGCTTTCTGAAGAGGGATTATTTGCTGTCGTTCTCTCAATAAATTCAACGTCGAAAAAACTTGTGAATGAACCCACCATTATCTCTCGTGGATTTATCTACATGAAAGGCAATGAAGAGATCACTCAATCATTAGCCAATGAAGTTAAACGCATCACTCAACTTGAACTCAATAAGAAAATGTTCAATGAGTTAAATCTAAAGCAATCTGTCATCGATCAGTTAGGTAACCGTATCTTTGACATGACACAAAGAAAACCTTTGGTCATTCCGATTGTAATTGATCTTAAAGTATAAAGCGAGTCGGCTGACTCGCTTTTTTATACCATATGGCTGATAAAGGCATCGAAGACAAGTTTGGTGACGTGTGCATCATCAATCGCGTCATGGGACTGATCAATCGCAACCTCATAATACGCTTGATAGGCTTTGAATAACCCTAAATCATCTTTGAGATTGAAATAGTCTTTGTGCAATTTAAGCAAATCAATAAAGTCGCTTTCAGAGGTTAATGATGGGACTTGGTGAATGATATATGAGTCGTCTAAGGCTGTCATATCGTTTTTCCCCCAAACCACAAGTTTTGGCTGATATTGATGAATGATTTGTTTGAGTTTGTCATAAAACGATGGATAAGGAATAGCTTCTTCATAGAACTTGGTTTCATCTAAGGATAAAAACTTTTTCGTTCTCTTAGATAAAGTCGTGGTTGCTCGTGGAGCAACATAATAGCCTTCCTGGATAATTGGATTTTCTTTTGCTTTTGCTAAGAGATACCCGACTTGGATGATTTCCGGTTTAAAATCAACTTCTTTATACCCAGGCATCGTCATTTCAAAATCGATAAATAGATAATAACGATCTTGATTGAGGACTTCTTGCATCTCTTTTCTAAGCTTATGTAAATCATAATGGACATGATAAGGATCAAGAGAAATAATCTGTTCAAAGTATGCCACTTGGTAGACATGTTCATGTCCAATTTTCTTCATTTTTTCTTGAATAGCAAAATCGACCAAAACACCTTCGTGAAGATATGGGAAAAAGACTTTGGCGAGTCGGTTGGATAAATAAAAACCGATCTTCTTTCCTTCGAGTATCAGATAGAACACTTTGGTATGTTCATTGATGCTATGAATGATTCGTTTCATATAAGTTCCTCTTTAATGGCTTTGATCACATCGTCTGGAATTCCAAGTTGTTTTAGTTCTTCATCTGTGGCATTCTTGATGGCATCAATGCTTGTGAAATGGGATAACAAAAGCTTTTTACGCTTTTCACCAATCCCTTTAATGTCATCGAGTGGAGAGAGAATGGCTTTCTTTTTTCTAGTCTCCCGATGAAAGGTAATGGCAAATCGATGGACCTCTTCAGATAACTTTAATAAAAACTTATAAAGTTCACTCTGCTTGAGTAAGGGAATCACTTCTCCTTCAAAAACAAGCGCTTCTAACGTATGCTTATGGTTTTTCTTAAGTCCTGCAATTTTTATATCAATCCCTAGAGAATCTAAGATTTCTTTGGCTGCAGAGAGTTGACCTTTTCCTCCATCAACTAAAATTAAGTTTGGCATCTCTGTTCCTTCAATAAGAAGCTTTTGATAGCGTCGATATGTCACTTCTTTCATCGCTTGATAATCATCATTGGTTGTGGTCTGTAGATGATATTTGCGATAACTTTTCTTATCAAAATCTTCATCTTTAAAGACGATGAGCGCAGAGATCGGGGCTGTTCCAAAAAGCTGAGCATTATCAAACACTTCGATATGGCGAACCGTGGTTTTCACAAGTTCGGATAGATCACTCAGGGCTTTTTGTCGTTTTTCATCTCGATGGCGATAGAGCATGAAGTGATGTTCGAGATCGTAATCCGCATTCTTTGTCGCCAAATCGATCAACTTCTTCTTGTCACCCTTTTGAGGAATACTTGCTTTGTTGCCAAAAAACTCGATGTCTTCCATCGTAAAGCGTTCTGAAAATAAGAGTTCATCTGGGAATTGTTGTTCATAGAATTGTTGGAGATAGGAGATGACTGAATCCATCATTTCACCCACATATGCGAAAACAATTTGATGATGATCAATAATCTTTCCTTGACGCATCATCAAGATTTGAATGGCGATATCATCTTTGGAATACGCATAGCTGATCATGTCACGATCTTTAAAATCATTTAAGTTAATAATCTGTTTTTCAATCGTCGCTTCAATATGATTGATCATATCACGAAACTCGATGGCTTTTTCATACTGCATCGCTTCGGATGCGACCATCATTTCTTTGTTTAAACGTTGTAAAACGTCTTTATTGTCACCTTTTAAGAAGCGAGTAATCTCATTGATCGTCTCTTTATAATTGACTTCAGGGTGAATACATGGACCTAAACATTGGCCAATGTGATAATAAAGACACGCTTTCTTTGGCAAGGTTTCACATTTTCGAAAAGGGTAAAGACGATTAATCAATCGTTCTGTTTCACGTGCAGCGTAGACATTGGGATACGGACCGAAGAGTCTTCCTTTTGATTCCTTGGTGCGTACCACTTGGATTTTAGGATATTCTTCATCTGTAATCTCAATAAACGGGTACGTTTTATCATCGATTAATCGAATATTATACTTGGGTAAATATTGCTTAATTAGATTGTTTTCTAAGATTAAAGATTCTCGTTCACTGTTGGTCACCACATACGAAAAATCACGAATTTCTTGGACTAGTCGTGTCGTTTTCTCATTGTGTGCTCCTGTGAAATAGGACTTCACACGATTCTTAAGATTCTTTGCTTTACCCACATAGATGACTTCTTCATCCTGGTTCTTCATCAAATAACAACCAGGCTCTGTAGGCATTAGTGCTAATTTCTGTTTAAAATTCACTAAGTTCACCCTTATTATTGTATCACAAACCTCGCGATGAAAAAAGAAAGCGATCGCTCGCTTTCTTAAGATTCAAAATCGATATTGACCCGTCCATTAAGAATTTCTTCTAATGCAATCCCAATACTCTTCACACATTGGGCTCCATCGACACTTAATTTTTCAGTTTCGATGATGTGTGCGATCTTACTTGCTGCATAAACCAATTTGTATTTGGAATCAATTTTAGAAAGCAATTTATCGATCGATGGATAACGCATTCCGTCTTTATTCTTGTTTATCATGTTTATTTCTCTCCAATCATCTTAATATAGTTATGAATTGTTCTTTCGGTCTTGGCGTGTTCAGCACGAATGATGGCCATGATACGATCTGCGGCATTATTGACTTCATCATTGACGACGATGTAATCATACTTATGGGCAAGTAAAAACTCTGATTCAGCTTTTTTCATTCGGCGTTCAATCATCTCTTGTGTGTCTGTCCCACGCAGAAGTAGACGTTCATAAAGTGCTTGTTTCCCTGGAGGTACAAGGAAGATAAAGACAGCATCTTTCATCTGTTTACGGACTTGAAGCGCTCCTTCAACTTCGATTTCTAGAACCACTTCTTTCCCTTGATCGAGTTGTTCTTCAACCTTATCTCTCGGTGTCCCATAATAATTGCCTACAAATTCTGCCCATTCAAGAAACTTATTTTCCTTAATTCGTCTTAAGAAAGTTTCCTTATCAACAAAATAATAATCAACACCATCTACTTCACCGGGTCTCGGTTTTCTGGTGGTCATTGAGACCGAGTAAACCAGATCGTGATTGGGCATCTGAAAGAGTGCACGACGAACGGTGCCTTTGCCTACCCCTGAAGGGCCAGATAAGACAATTAGCAAACCGCGTTCATTGAGTTTCATGAGGCACCTCCTTGTTGACACATTATTAACTATTATATATGATTATCCCTTGAGTGTAAATACTTTTGAAAATATTTTCATCGTAAACGCATTCTTAGCCCTGAATCTGTTTTGGTTTATGATAAAATAGTCTCGAGGTGTTTTTCTATGATCGATGGTTTTCTTATTCGACATCTCGTCGATGAATTGAATCGAGAACTTAAAAAAGCTAGACTTGAAAAAATCATTCAAATGTCTCCTTTTTCCTTTGGTTTTTACTTCTATCATCAAGGGAAAAGAAAACTACTAGTCATCGATCTTTCACCTGAACATTTTCGAATGCATATATCAAAGAAAATTCCTCAAGAACAAATGTCATCTCAGACACTATCCACCTTTAAAAAGCATCTTGAAGGAGCGATTCTTTCAAATATTTCACAATATCAAAGCGATCGTGTCATTGAACTCGAACTGATCATGAATGATTTCATCGAGGGTCCTATTCAAAAAAAACTGATATTTGAAGCCATGGGAAGACACTCTAATCTATTACTTGTGCAAGACAATATCATTATTGATACGGTAAAAAAGATGTTTTTTGAATCTGGACGTCAACTTCTACCGCAGGCGATGTTCACTTATTTTCCATCGGATAAACAGTCATTTGACCGTATTGATTATGACAAAATCACATCACCCAAAGACCTCATGGATCAATATATGGGGATATCACCTCTTCTCGCACGTTATTTAGATGAGCATAAGGTTCAGATTCATGACATTTCAATTTCTCCTACCCGTGACTTAACGACAGGAAGATTTTATGTCCTTGACCTTTTTAATCATGAGAAAAAAACATACCCTTCCATATCTGACATGTTGGATGATGAACCCCTGCTTGTTCAAAAGACATTTGTATCTGAAACTTTCTTTATCGAAAAACAGATCAAGCGTCTGATCAACAAAAAAGAACAACTCAAAGATGATCTTGAAAAAGCTTATGATGCCTTGAAGACTAAAGATATCGCAGATCTTATCTATCAATCCCTTTTTCCACTTGATGAAAAGATCGCTTCAATCATCGATGACCAAGGAACAGCTATCCCTTTAGATCCGACCAAAACACTGAATCAAAACGCACAAGACTTCTACAAGAAATATCAAAAAGCGAAGCGTTCGATCGGATTTATTCAAGATCAAATCACACAAAATGATGCCATGATTGATCTCTTTCATGAATTCCAAGGATTTCTGAGTTTTGCAACGCATGATAGCATTAAGGAACTCGATCAAGAACTAGCCACTTATGGCTATAAAAAAGCAAAACAAACTCAACATGCTAAGAAAAGCAAACAAAAACCTAATATTCTAAAAATAGTCGATGGTTCTATCACCTATACAATTGGTAAAAACAATCTACAAAATGAATATATCACACACGAGCTCGCTCAAAAAGAAGATTTTTGGTTCCACGTCAAAGATGCTCCTGGTGCCCATGTGGTGGTAAACACATCAACATTGACTGAAGAGATTTTAAGAAAAGCAGCGATGTTAACCGCCTACTTTTCAAGTTTAAGAGAATCATCATCCATTCCTGTCGATTACACAAAAATCAAGTACATCAAGAAGATTCCAGGACTTCCAGGGTATAAAGTCTCTTATCGAAATCATCAAACGATCTATATTGACATTGATCAAGAAAAGATCAATCATTATCTCAACAAAGTCTAAGTTCTAATTTAGACTTTTTTTAATATTCCTATGCAAATGGTTTGAATTTTAGGGGGTTTAGCGGTAAGATGAAAGTATAAAAACATAGGAGGAATAAATATGCCATACACATTACCAACCCTAGGGTATGCTTATGATGCACTCGAACCATTTATCGATGCTAGAACCATGGAAATTCATTATACAAAACATCATCAAGCGTACATTACTAACCTAAATGCCGCTTTAGAAAAGCATCCTGAATTCAATCTAACTTTAGAAGCGATGCTCAAGGATTTATCTAAGGTACCTCAAGACATCCGTGGTGCTGTTCAAAACAATGGTGGAGGTCACTTCAACCACACATTCTTCTGGCCATTACTCAAAGTCAATCATGGGGCAAAACCAGAAGGTAAACTTGCTGATGCGATTAATGTAGCCTTTGGATCGTTTGATCAATTTAAAGAACTCTTCTCTACTGCAGCGAAAACGCGCTTTGGTAGTGGATGGGCTTGGCTCGTCGTTACCCCTGAAAAAGGATTAAAAGTATTATCGACACCTAACCAAGATACACCGCTCGCTGAAGGAACTCCTATCTTAGGACTTGATGTTTGGGAACATGCATACTATCTCAATTATCAAAACCGTCGTCCTGATTATGTATCTGCCTTCTTCCAAGTTGTTAACTGGGATAAGGTATCTGAACTTTATCAAGCCGCATTATAAGAATAAAACCGCCAATCAAATTGAATGGCGGTTTTTATTATGCAATTTAATTAAAGAGGTTGTGTTTCAATGATGGCATAATCGCCATCATGTCTACGATAGACGACATTAGTTCTCGATGTTTCCTTATCGAGATACACATAGAAGTCATGACCAGAGAGTTCCATCGCTGCAATCGCTTCTTCCGATGTCATCGGTTTTAAATCAATCTTCTTGCTCTTGACGAGTTGTGTTGCTAAGATATCTTTTTCAAGGGATTCAGCATCAAATTCTTGACTATATGCTTGCTTAATACCTTCTTTTTCAAGATTGTTCTTGAGTTTATCCTTGTGTCTGCGAATTTGTGAGACGAGTTTATCATTCGCTTTATCGATCGCTGCATACATATCAGGATCAGAAACCTCGGCACGAAGCACTGTTCCCTTTGCAGGTATCGTCACTTCAATCTTGTGGTGATCCTTATAGACTTTGCAGACCACTCTCACCTCATTGATGACTTCAGGTCCGAAGAATGATACCACCTTGTGGAACCTTTTTTCTGCGTAAGCACGGATGGCATCGGTGGGTGTAAAACCATTCTTTCCTAACACTTCAAATTTCATCGTTCTTCTCCTTTTTCGTGAGTATTTTCATAGAGTGTGACGAGATAGATATCGCCAAACTCCAACGATTCAATCGTTTGCCACAGATCATCATCTAGATAATCTTCATAGATGAAGGTCGTATGATAATAATGTTTGAGATAATCAAGATAATAGATTTTTAAGAATGATTGATAGCACTGAGGTTCAATTCGTTTGCCACGACTGATCATCACATGAACATGCGCCATCGCTTTTTCGATAGGGATGATCATCTGTTGTGGATATAATGGATAGCGCTGATAACATGATTCACATAAACTGTGAGTTTCGACCTTGAATAATGTCCAAAGTGTTCTTTCAGTGATGATTTTTTTCTTACAGTGTTCACAGAGCATAACAAGCCCTCCTAATTGATATTAGTGGGCTTGTCATTGTTTTTACTTCTTATAAGCTTCGACAATCTTATCAATTAGGTGATGAGGAACTTCTTCGTAACGTAAGAATTCACGGGTAAATGATCCACTACCTTGTGTCATCGCCTTAAGGTCGATGGCGTACTTGACGATTTCTGCTTCTGGAACTTCAGCGATGACCTTTTGGAAGCCATCGGTTTGATCCATACCTAACACTCTACCACGACGCTTGTTCATATCGCCCATGACATCACCAACAAATTGGTCTTTGACGATGACTTCAACTTTGACAATCGGTTCAAGAATGGTGGGTTGTGCTGTTTTGCATGCTTCCTTAAAGGCAAGTGCTGCAGCTAATTTGAAGGATATTTCATTGGAATCTACAGGATGGTAAGAACCATCGTAGAGGGTTGCTTTAATGTTAATCACTGGGAATCCAGCTAAAGGTCCACTTTCAAGGGTTTCAACCAGTCCCTTTTCAACCGCTGGGAAGTAGTTTCTTGGAACCGCACCACCAAAGACATCTTCAGCAAATTCAAAGAGCTCTTGAGAGGGTTCAAATTTGATCCATACGTGACCAAATTGTCCAGCACCACCCGATTGTTTCTTATGTTTACCTTCAGCTTGGACGGACTTCTTAATGGTTTCACGATAGACAATCTTTTGTTCATCAATCTCGATATCAACTTTAAACATATTCTTCATACGTTCAATGATGTAACCGAGATGATTCATTCCCATTCCTCCTAAGAGGAGTTGGGCAGTTTCTTTATTACGTCTAATTTCAAACGATGGATCTTCAAGATTTAGACGATGAAGTGCTGATGAAATCTTGTCTTCATCATTCTTATTCTTGGGATGCACCGCGATATAAATGACTGGTGTAGGAAGTGGCACTGATGGATAAACAATCGGGCTCTTTGGATCTGCGAGGGTATCGCCAGTTTCAAGACCTTCCACCTTCGCTAAGGCTGCGATATCTCCAGCATGGAAACTTGTGCATTCAATTTGTTGTTTGCCACGTGGGGCAAACAAGTTGGTCATTTTCTTTTGATCTCCTTTGTTAGAGATGATCACGTCTTGACCTAACTTCAACGTTCCACTATTAATCTTTAAGAAGCTAATTTGCCCTAAGAATGGGTCAACTGTGGTTTTAAATATATAGGCTGAGAAGGGTTCATCATCATGCGTTTGACGAGTGAGTTCTTCCCCAGTCTTTGCATCTTTACCAGAAAGTGCACGGAGTTCATCGGGTGCAGGTAAGTAATCCACGAGCATGTTGAGCATCGTGCGAACACCGATAGTCTTGGTAGCTGAACCTACTAATACAGGTGTAAGTTCACCTTCAATGATGCCTTGACGAAGCGCTTCTTTGACCTTGTCTTCAGGAAGTTCTTCCCCGGATAGATAAAGATCTAAGAGCTCT
The DNA here is from genome assembly GCA_964384655.1 of uncultured Mariniplasma sp. Classification (GTDB taxonomy): domain Bacteria; phylum Bacillota_I; class Bacilli_A; order Acholeplasmatales; family Acholeplasmataceae; genus Peloplasma. The sequence goes on from CAYLLL010000001.1 coordinate 15,950, forward strand.
TCTGAAGTTTCAGCAACGCTTTCTAAGATCATATTGTGGAGTTCATCCACTTTGGGTTTCTTTTCATCCCAGATGGGTGCATCATGGGATTCCACACCATCATAGATACGTGCTTTCATTTCGATCACATTGACAAAGCCTTCAAAATTTTCGCTCTTGCCGATAGGCCAACAGAAAGGAACAGCCTTCTTACCAAGCTTTTCACGAATGTCCTCTAAGACTTTTTCAAATTTTACGTTTTCTTTGTCCATCTTATTGACAAAGATCACCGCGGGAATATGGCGTTTTCTAATTTCCAACCAAACACGTTCGGTACCGACTTCCACACCCTTGAGTGAGTCGACCATAATGATCGCACCTTTAACCACCTCAAGCGCTTGGTTTAAGTCTCCGACAAATTCATCACTTCCTGGAACATCTATAAAATTTAACTTATAGTCTTTCCATTCAACGGGTAGAACTGAAAGCGACAAGCTTGAAAGCTTATTTTGTTCTTCCACTAAATAGTCAGATACGGTATTCTTTCTTTCAATTTCTCCTTTTTTGTCGATCGCTTTACCGACATAGAGCAAAGCTTCAGAAATACTGGTTTTGCCTGATCCTTGGTGTCCTAAAATAGCAATGTTGCGGATTTCTTTGGTGTTATATTCCTTCATCCTTAACCTCCTGTAAACGTTTTCTTCTTTTGTACTTATATTATAACATAATATTTTGTCCAAAAAATGCTTTTTATCCCAATTTCGTTAATTTAACATAACTCTGATTTAGTGATATAATGAAAGCGGTGAAATGATGAATAAAGTAGCGATCAACTTAATCGAATGGTACCAAAGAGAAATTTCTCCTCACAGTAACCATAAATGCAGACATACCCCAACGTGTTCTGCGTATGCAAAGGAATGTTATACACGGTTTAATTTCGTGAAAGCATCTTTTTTGACCACGAAACGAATTCTTACCTGTAACCCCTTATTCAAACCAAAATATGATCCAGTCCCTGAGAAAAAAGAACGAAAAAAGAAGCACGAATCTCATGTTGAATGAGACCGTGCTATTTTTATTTTTGTTCTTCTTTACGCTTTTCAGCTTGTCGTTTGATGACTTTTTGTCTTGTGAATGCTTCTCTTTCTTTTTCTTCGAGCGCATCACTGATATATTTAATCTGTGATTCAAAACGTGGAATGACAATATTTTGAAGGGCATTGGCACGCTTCTGAGTTTTTCGGATCGCATTGGCTAAACGATACGTTGAGTTATCTATTTCAGCGAGCTTAACCGTGAGTTCTCTAACCTTTTGAAAGGATTTATATGCATAGTCAAATTTGGTATTAGTATGACCGATACCATACGTGATTTTCACTTGCTCTGCATAGTGGGACACCGATGGAATTTCAACACCCATCACACTGCGATAGGTGACTTCTACGCCATTATCAAGGGGAATTGATTTAGCGATATCGCTAACGATCCCTAGAGTAATATTGGCTTCTTGAAGCGCTTGATAAGCTTGTTGATACGTATGTGCAAGATCTTTACGGAGCAATCTAACATCTTCAATCAATGTCATCATCTCGCGAATCAAGATATTACGCTTACGATCCATGAGTTCATACCCTTTTTTAGCAAGTGCATAAGATTTTTGTAATGCCATCAAATTCCCTTTGGTAGGAAAGATTTGTTGGGTCATTCAAATTCACCTTTCAATCCTTTAATGATGGGTTTAGCAATAATGTTAAATCGTTCAACCGCACGTTGATGGTGATAGTGTTGATCCACGAGTTTTCCATCGATGCGATGCAGTTCTTCTTTGGGTAACACTGAGAGGAGATCCCAACCGAGATCGAGGGTTTCGATGATGTTTCGGTTGGTATCAAAACCTTGCCCAATAAAGTACTTTTCAAAGAGTTTTCCAAATTCGATGTATTTACGGTCAATAGGCGAGAGTTCATCTTCACCGATGACAGATGCTAAGCTTCGTGCATCTTGCACAATCGCATAAGACGCAAAGAGTTGGTTGGCTACCGCTGAGTGATCATCACGTGTGTATCCTGCACCAATTCCATCTTTCATTAATCGAGAAAGAGATGGCAGAATGCCAATGGGTGGAAAAATCCCCGTTTGATTGAGATCGCGTGATAAGACAATTTGACCTTCGGTGATATACCCAGTTAAGTCAGGAACTGGATGGGTGATGTCATCATTGGGCATGGTCAAAATTGGAATCTGTGTCACACTACCTTTCGTGTTTTTAACGATTCCTGCCCGTTCATATAAAGATGCTAAATCCGAATAGAGATACCCAGGGAACCCTTTACGTCCTGGAATTTCACCTTTTGATGAAGAGAATTCACGAAGTGCTTCACAATAGGACGTGACATCGGTCATGATGACGAGCGCATGCATTCCATGTTTGTATGCTAAGTATTCAGCTGCCGTTAAGGCAAACCGTGGGGTGAGCATACGTTCAATAATCGGTTCGTTAGATAGGTTTAGGAACATGACGACCTTATGCATAACCCCTGCTTCTTCAAAGGATTGTCTAAAGTATTCAGCCACGTCATTTTTAACCCCCATGGCAGCAAAGATGACACAGAAGTCATCACCTTGGGAATCTGCAATTTTTGCTTGTTTGACGATTTGTACAGCCAGTTCATTGTGAGGCATCCCTGATCCTGAGAAGATTGGGAGTTTTTGACCACGAATCAGTGTGGTGAGTGCATCGATGGATGAGATACCTGTTTGGATATAGTTTCTTGGATAAACACGAGAGACTGGGTTTAATGGAAACCCATTGATGTCACGACGTTCATCGACATAGACATCACCTAATCCGTCGATCGGTTGACCGGAACCATTAAAGACACGTCCTAAAATTTCTTTAGAAAGTGACATTTCAACGGGGTGACCCGTCATTTTAATTTTTGTGTTGGAAAGCGAAATATCATGGGTTCCTTCAAAGACTTGAATCGCAACCTTTTGACCTTCGACTTGAACGATACGTCCATGACGAATCGATCCATCATTAAGTCTGATTTCGACCATTTCTTCGAAGCCTGCTTTTTCCACGTGATCGAGGAAAATGAGTGGACCATTGATTTCACTAAGTCCAATATAATATATATTCATGATTTACCTCCTTAGTGAATGCGTTTGAACGCTTGATCGATGTCTTTTTCATAATCTTTTAAGCGTCCAATGTCACTGTTGGGGACATCATACTTCATCTTGATGACATGTTCAAAAATACCGGTTTCCAGGAGCAGTTGGATGGATTTACTGCTTTCAATGAACTGCTTTGCCTTCTTGTAGAGGTACAGGATGACATCCATCATGTAAAGTTGTTTTTCAAGTGGGACAAAGGTATCATCTTTATGGAAAGCATTTTGTTGTAAGTATCCTAAACGAATGACTTTACCGATTTCAATGATCAATTTTTGATCATCAGGTAAAACATCACTTCCAATTAACTTAACGATTTCAAGCAGTTTGTTTTCTTCTGCTAAAAGTGACATGATTTCTTGGCGATTCATCAAGAAACGGTGATCGACGTGTTGATCATACCAGCGTGATAAATCGTTGATATATTCGGAATAGCTTAAGTTCCAGTTGATTGCTGCATAATGTCTTTGATACGCGAGTTGTTTATCCAAGGCCCAGAAACTTCTGACAAAGCGTTTCGTGTTTTGTGTCACTGGTTCAGAGAAGTCAGCACCTTGAGGTGAAACCGCACCAATAATGGTGACAGAACCTGAAAGATGGGCTTTGGTTTCCATATATCCCGCTCTTTCATAGAACTGAGAAATACGTGAAGGCAAATACGCAGGGAATCCTTCTTCTGCTGGCATTTCTTCGAGTCGTCCACTGATTTCACGGAGTGCTTCTGCCCAACGTGAGGTGGAGTCTGCCATCACCGCGACATGATAACCCATATCACGATAGTATTCAGCAATCGTTACCCCAGTATAAATGGAGGCTTCACGTGCAGCCACTGGCATGTTGGATGTATTGGCAATCAAGATGGTTCTTTCCATCAAGGGTTTGTTTGTTCTTGGGTCGATCAAGTCGCCAAACTCTTCTAAAACTTGGGTCATTTCGTTACCGCGTTCACCACAACCTACATAAACGATTAAATCCGCATCACACCATTTAGCAAATTGGTGCTGCATCATCGTTTTACCTGTACCAAATCCTCCGGGTACTGCTGCAGTTCCACCTTTGGCAATAGGAAATAACGTATCAATGACGCGCTGTCCACTGACGAGTGGAATGATAATGGGTAAACGTTTGATGACAGGACGAGGCGTTTTAATGGGCCATTTTTGGGTTAAATTGAGCTCATGCGTTTGTCCTTCATGATCCTTAATCGTTAACACTGGATCATAAATACGGTGGTTTCCATTAGGTTTTACAGAGATCACTTTACCAGATTTTCCTTTTGGGATAAGCAAGCGATGCTCAATTGATGCGGTTTCTTGAATGCGCCCAAAAATCATGCCTTCTTCAACGACATCATCTTTTTTCACATCAAATGTGACCGCCCATTGTTTTTCTAAATCAAGCGGATCAACCGCACTTCCTGTTGGAATAAACATGCCTGAGGATTGTGCAATCATATTCAATGGACGTTCAATGCCATCAAAAATGTTTTTCATTAATCCTGGTCCCAATACGACAGAAATAGGTTCTCCCGTAGGATAAACGGGTTCTCCGATGGTTAAACCTGTCGTCGATTCATAGACCTGAATGGTTGTTTTGGATTGAGAAATCGAAATGACTTCTCCCATTAACTTTTGATGACCCACATAAACCATTTCAAGCATTTGAAAATTGGTCACATCTTTGACGGTGACGACGGGACCATTAATCGAATAAATCACGTGTTCCATAGGGTCCTCCTTATCGTCTAATGAACAACTTCGAATGACTTAAAAACCATTCTTTTTGTTCATGATATTTCGCATCAAGTGTTTCATCAATTTCCATGTGTTTTTCATGGATAGAGAGGACAAAACCTCCAAAATGAATGGATCTTGTCTCATTAAGTGTTAATTGTTTCGAAGAAATGCTTTCCTTTAGGGCAGATATGACGACCTGATCACCTTGTGCACACGAAAAACTGACATTATACCCATTGATCAGTTCAAGGTTTGCTTGAATGCGTCCTTTAACCCAAGATGGATATGCCTTGGATTTGACAAAGGATTGAATCTTATCTTCGATGTTTTGAAAAATCTTTGCTGCCATGTCATTTCGTTCTTGAATAAGACGTTCGTTATAACCCAAACCAATTTGATTCAGTTCTTCTTGGTATTTAATTTGAACATCTTTAAGTTCTTTTGCCATTTGAACTTGTTTTTTTATGTTGATATCATCAGCGACTTTATTGACTTCGCGATGATACAAATAATCAATTTCTTTTTCGAGCTTTTTAATCTGTGAATCAGATTCTTTTTGAATGGCTTTTTCAAAGTAGCGTCGAAGTTGGTCTTCGTTATAATATGCCATCGATTTCACCTCACAATTTGACGCCAATGGCTTCACTGACGTATCGGTCTATGGCTTCACCGATTTCAGTTGACCCATGGCGGTCAGGAATTTCGACAATGAGTTGACGGGGTTGAGTCAGTTTTAATTCTGAGATAACCTGTGGTGCGAGTTCAACCAATTTGGTCGTCACGAGAATGATCGCAATATTCGGATCTTCGAGAGCACCTTCAAGTGCGCGTAAAAACTCGTCCTTACCATGGACGACAACCCCTTCAATACCGACC
>CAYLLL010000001.1:21806-22990 GCA_964384655.1 uncultured Mariniplasma sp.
ATGGACGAGAACCCCTTCAATACCGACCAGTCGCATACCGACTTCAGTATCTACATTGTCACTAATTAAAAAGAAGCGCATAAAAATCCTTCTTTCGATTAAAGCTGGTTAATAATTAAGATCGAGATGAGTAGACCATAAATGGCAACCCCTTCACCAAGTGCTACGAAAATAAGGGATTTACCAAAGTTCTTTTCATTTTCAGAGAATGCACCAATCGCTGCGGGAGCTGCGGCTGCAACGGCAATACCAGCACCGAGAGCTGACATCCCTGTCGCGAGTGCGGCTGAAATAAAGCCAAGACCTTGTGCGAGTGTTCCTGTCATTAAATCAACTGCAGGATCGCCTTCAGCACCTAATACGCTAAAGCCATTAAAAAGTTGAACAACTAAGACTAAAGCGATCACTGCAAAAAAGGAAGCGATGTGGGTAATTAAGCGACTTTTTGCAGTCTTTGCTGTGGTTTTTCCACGAAATACCTTGATTAAGGGAAGTGTAATCAAAACGATCAAAATAAGGGGTAATAATAATTCCATCCAAGTTAACATAATTTAGTCCTCCTAAAAATTTACTGATTTAATGCGTTAAACGCAACACCATTACCTTTGTAATAGCGAGAAAACATTTCATAAAACTGCAAGCGTAACACCTGAATCCCAACGATCATGCCTTCAAGAGCCATGACGAAGATGTTACCGAAAATTAATACGACAATACTTCCAGCACCCGCGAACATGTCCATCAAGCTCATGACCACAAGCATCATCCCAGCATGGGATAAGACGAAGCCACCCACACGCAAGAAACTCATGGTATTGGTGACGTAGGATAAGACAATTTCAAACAATTCGAAGAAGCCTTCCACAAAGAAGCCACCAAATCCATTGGGGAACATCTTGTGATGATGAAACTTTCGTTCCAAAGGTTCTTTGAAGAAAATGGCTAAGAGCGGAATCCCTACGAATAAGGCAATCGTTAACCCATTAAATACGGGAATTTGTAACCCAAGTTGTAATGCTGCACCGATACCGATGAAACCATACATCAAGAGTCCAGCAAAGCCGTTGTGGGATAACACCATTTCAACATAATCCTTTTTCCTCAACAAAGTCACGATATTCATGATCATGGCGATGATAATCAACAGAGCACCAATCGCGATTGCTGAGATCAATAAGGTCATC
>CAYLLL010000002.1:0-20256 GCA_964384655.1 uncultured Mariniplasma sp.
GAAGAAAAAATAAAAAGTAGACTTTTTTTACGTGTCTACTTTTTGGGGTTCATTTAATGGAAGGGCTTTTTTCAAAGAGTCCGTTCTATAGGGTACATTTTATATATAACAAGTGTTATTTTAATGAAAGCAACGTGATAGACTCTGCATGCGTGGAGTCTATCTGATTGCTCGAAATTTTGTAGTTTCGTGTATGTCGGAAACATATTTTTAGCCATTTTATGTTCCCCCATTCCAGACTTTTTCCAATGTGGGAACATATTTTGTCCAGTAATACACTTAGATGTTCTCTCTTTCATCTCTTTTGAGTACTTGCTGATATTGCTTGACATGGTGACTAGACCTTTCAGTTTTCTATGCATATGGTATCACACTCTCTGATTAATTTCCATACCAATCCATTATTGGACTAAGTGATTTTTAAACAGAGGGTATTAATCGTTCATATTCATACAAATTATATCATTCAGTGGGTTTAGTGATTTGCATTCAGTATTTATTGTTACTTTTATTCAGTGATTTCAGTATCCGCTATAGAGGATAATAAATAAATCCTAACAGCCCAATTAGGTTTAATCTAACTATCCAATACGTCGACTTTTATATCTCTTGTAATTGATTTAAAAAAGTCACTGCTCCACAAGTCTAGATTGTTGTGATCTTTAATAAATGGTTTTATGTCTGATTTGGCTATTTCATAATCCATATGCTCAAATCTTCTTTCTAGTATCTCTATGAGTAATTCTCTGGTTAAATTGGTATCTTGTTCGATTGTTTTTGTTTGCTTGAGTCTTGCTTCTAAATGCTTTAGGTTAACTTTTGTATCTAAACTCAAATAGTAGACAAAATCATATAAGTCTCTACCTTTTACACGGTTTTTCCAACTTCTAGCTATCACAGCGTGAATTTTACCTGCAAACAAGGACTTTTGGTCATAAACTCTTACTTGGTATGGAAAAGGTAATAAGCGAAATTTTATTTCAGTATTTGCATACATAGGCGGATTCACATCAACTTCAATTTTGATAATGATTTTCTCATTGTGAATAACTCGACTGAAATCTGCTGAATCTGGATAAATAGTGATAAGTGTTTCACGTGTATTACCTTTAATAAATGCTGAATCAATGTTTGAATCATTGACTTTATCTTTTTTAGATACTTCGAAATTAAGACCCAGAGAGTTAACAACATCACTGATGGGTTTAAAGTACTTGTTAATATTAAAATTATCATCCGCTACAAGTAATGAAAAATCCAGATCCTCACTAAAACGATCTATCCCATAAAATATTCTTAGTGCGGTTCCACCATAAAAGGCAGCGTGTGTAAAAAAGTCGGTTTTGGAAAGACCTGCCAAAACCACTTCCTGTAAAACCTCCTTAATGGCATGCTTTTTATCTTGTAATGTTTTTGGATTATACTTATTTATCATCTGTTGAATGATTGTCATTGGATATACTCACTTTCGATATATTTTGCTAAATACCTAATGTTGTTAGATATATATTTGTCGGATAAAAACATAATATCTTCAAAGTTTAATTGTTCAAATGCTTCCTTACTGATTCGAAGGTCTTCAAATAACAACATTTTTATTTCTCTCATACTTTTCACTGGCTTTTTCATGTAAAGTAAATCACATAATGCTTTCTCAGGGCTAGCTATGAAGTAGGCATAGGTGTTTTCTTCATAAACCTTAACAAAAAAGGGGAAAGCTTCCTTTGGTACATCTCTATATGTATAAAGACCAAAACGATTTTGATATGACTTGGTTTTTCTTTTATTGAATGACGCATTCGTATAGACAACAACTTTTTCAGGTATTATATTATGAAACGAAAGTGCATATTCAAAAGATAGATATGAAGGACCGTAAATATACGAAGCAAGTAAGTATCCTTCGATATGACTATTTGTCTCATATATACCTCTAACAAGTGGAAACAAGATACCCATATCTATATCTCTTTTAATCTTTCCATTAATATCTGTATACTCTTTATACTTTTCTTTTAGGTCTAATGTTGTAACAATCACATTATTTCCTCCACTTAATTGTATTATATAACATTTTCTGGAGTATATCAATAGTTTAATCAAACTTAAATTGAGGTTTTCTTAAGCATGCAAACATGTTCTATTTTAATGAAAGCAACGTGATCGACATCATATGCGTTGTTGATCCTTGATGAGAGTAAAAAAAGAACCATTCATGATGAACGGTTCTAATATGAATTAGTTAGGATAAGTCAATCCAAAGCCATAGGGGAATAAATAATCATTGGGATTATAGTTGACTGAGTTTGAGTTTTGACCAAATTTTGTCGAATCATAATACCAAACAAATGGTGTTTTCCCTGTGAAGTTATAGTCTCCAAAGAACACATCTGCAATTCCATTCCCACCTTCGCTGCCGGGTAACCAAGCAGCTACAAACGCATCAAAGTGTTGAAGGATGTTATTAATCAGTAAAGGTCTTCCAGAGAGCAAGATACCTACGACATTCTTGCCTGCTGCTTGTGCATTTTGGGCAACTTGAATCGCTGCAGCATTTCCTGGATGTGCTCTTCTTCCTGTAGTAATCCCTAAATCTTGATCATCGCCATGATATTCTGCATAAGGAGTTTCTGCTAAACCAACAATCACGGTATCCGCTTGTGAGACATCGGTTACCAGTGATCCTGAGGATCCTAACAATGCTTCAGCAAAGCCATCATAGATGGTTGTCGCACGTGCTTCCTTTCGGAATTGACCAAATCCTGCGGCTTGACCACTGCTAGGATCAACCGCACCTTGCCATCCTAAGGACCAACCACCAAACATGAGTCCAAAGTCATTAGCACCTGGACCTACAATTGCGATTTTTTCGTTCTTGCTGAGAGGTAATGCATCGTTATTATTTTGTAAAAGGACAAGTGATTTACGCACCGCTTCTCTAGCTACATCAAGATGTGCTTCATCAGCAAGTAATTCGGGTTGATATCTAAAAATATCTTCGGTGAATAAACCACGCTTGTACTTAATGGTTAATATACGGCGTACTGCATCATTGATTCTTGATTCACTAATATCATTATTATGGTATCCTGCAAGAATATCATTATACGCAGCTTTCCAGTCATTGGGTTCCATCAACATGTCAATCCCTGCATTGACTGAATCGACCACTTGATCATAGTGACTTCCTGGTAATTGGTGAATGGCATCATAATCTGAGATGATAAATCCTTCAAATCCCATTTCATCCTTAAGGACGGTTTGAATCCAGTATTCTGAGCCATGCATCTTCGATCCTCTAATCGATGAATATGAAATCATGATTGTATCTACATCTGCATCAATGGCTTCTTGATAAGGAGGTAGGTGAATATCTCTGATCTGTTGATCCGTTAAGAGTGCATTCCCTTGGTCAATACCACCTGAAGTTCCACCATCAGCAACAAAGTGTTTAGCGGTTCCACTAACACCTGCATCTTGTAAACCTTCAATGAAGGATGCGACAAGTCCTGATACTAAAGCAGTATTTTCACTTAAGCTTTCATACGTTCTACCCCATCGTGCATCTTGTGCGATGCTTACGGCTGGAGCAAACGTCCAAGAAATCCCTGTTAGTCTCGTTTCAATGGCGACAACTTCACCGATTCTTCTCATGAGTTCAGGGTCATTAGCTGCACCAAGTCCGATGTTATGAGGGAATAAGGTCGCATTAAGTAAGTTATTGTTTCCGTGAACGGAATCCGTACCAAAGATGATGGGGATACCTGATGAACTTTCTTGTGCACCTAATTGATAAAGAACATACATTCTAAACCAATCATCGATATCATCGCCTGGGATCGATCCACCACCGTTTAAGACAGATCCTAGATTATAGTCTCTAATATCTGATGGTGAAACACTTCCTCGTTCACCTTGAATCATTTGTCCTACTTTTTCTTCAATTGTCATACTTGATAACAGGGAATTCACATAGGTTTCCATATCCGTTAGATCGGGTGCTGTCCATACGGCACTTCCTGGGTTATCAAATTCAGTGATGATTTCAAAGGATTCAACGATCTTAATTTCTTTAAAGATAACTTCTCCTAATTCACTGGCTGTAATATCGCCTAACAAGATATTGAATTTCCCATTATCATAATTACCATCCGAGATGGCGTATCCGGTAAACGTTTTATATTCGGCAGTTAATGCGAGTTTTTGTTGAGACATGCGTGTTTGATCATTACGTTCAAAGGCAACACCAATCTCTCTACCACTAGCAACATTGGTTTTCGCTGTAATGGTAAAGGTGTAACGATATCCTGCGATAAAATCAAAGCCTTCATAACCAAATAAGGTTTCCCAGTCGGTGGATGTTGTGCGTTTGACATCAACCACTAAGATGGGATAGTTTCCTTCCATCTCTGAGGTCATGGTCATGTTTGAAGCTCCGATGGATGTTTTGACCAATCCTGTTTCCTGATATGTATCCCAGGTAAAATCAACAGGTTCAACATATTCAATCACCGTAATGTTAATGACTTCGGAATGTGTTCCAAAATCGCTGTCGATATAGGTGATGATCACTTCGTAGTCACCTAGTGCTGAAATCTTTCCGTCAGTGATCACGAGGGTTGTTGTGATCATGCTTTCTAACACGGTAACATCACCTAAGATGCTGTTATTAATTTCAAACCATGTGGTAAAATCAGGCGCATCATCACCTAGATATAACACATTGCTTGCTTCTTCAGTTACTGTAATTTCGGTGGCATTTGTGGATGTTCCTTGATCTTGGCAAGCGGTTATTCCAAGGACCAGCAAAAACACCAGGGATAGCAGTAATAATTTTTTCATTCATTCTCTCCTGTAGTCTATTTTTTTGTAATCGAATTCATTCCCAAAGCGATTATATCATACATTTTTGTAAACTAAAACGCTTTCGTAACTCATTTTGAATATTTTTTACATATGTATCCATAAGAAAAGCCTCTGCGGAGGCTTTCTCAATATATGAAATTTTGTACAGATTAAACGGTGGAAGTTTTGGGTTTAATCATGGAATAGAAAAGGATCCATTCGATACACCATTATCCATTATTGTAATTTCTTATCTTTATGCTTAATATGTATCTAAGACTAATAAACTTTTCTTAATTCAATAACTCCTTGATGACTACCTATGGGGTCTGGGGCTTTATCAAACCACAACATCGCTTCTTCTTCGCTCTTGACATCAATGAGGAAAAAACCAGCGATTTGTTCTGTTGCGGGGAGAAAAGGCCCTTGTGTCATATATTTTTTCCCATCAATAAATGAGATGCGTTTTGCTTCTTTTGTGGGGTGGAGTCCTTTTGCCATGATTTTAATACCTGCATTTTCCAATAAATCATTATAGAGATCCATTTGAGACATTAATTCTTTGGAGGGTGCCGTTTCTGATTCAGATAGATTCGAAGCTTTCACGATGATCATATATAACATAAATATCACTCATCATCCTTTCTAGAATAAATACTGCCAATTATGCAACATATATTAAAACCAAGTGTATTAATAATACTTTTATAGGCAGTATTTTGCGTTACTTTTGAAACTTTCTTTTATCAAATAGCGATTTCTTGTGGCTCCAAATAGACATAAGCCAAAGAAAAATCACTGTAATCTATATAGCGATTGATTTCTTGATTCATTTCGCTTGTTTCATTGCCGAATGGAAATCCTCATTAATCGTTACTTGTGTGAATCGTCATCACAACTTTGGAATTTGGGAGAAAGGTAATGATTACTCTATCACCAATTTGAAAATCACCCACTGTCATCACATGAAAACGATTATTATCAATTACTATTGTACGGCCATGTACATTGTCGTTTTCAAAGAGATATTTAGGATTGGGTCCTTTAACGTTTATATCCTCGATGACACCCGAAAGAGTATGAACATGATTTTCATTATCACGTAACATATGGAAATTGGAACCACTCACACCAAGATAGAGAAGAACCAAACTAGATATACTATTCAGAATCGTTAGTAAAACAAATTTCCTCATATCACTAAGAAAACCACGTTTATTCCCCAGACTCAAATGTTTGGAGTGATATTTCATTTTTCGTATTCTTTTCACACTGATTAAAATCGAACTAACCAATAAAGTGAATGAAATAACAATCATAATGGAGGGTATAAGCACCAAATGAAGAAAATATTCATTATAATTGAAACTCATCTTAATCACCCCAATGTAAGATTAATGGATCGTTCTCAAACCAGATATAATAATCGTATCCTACAGAAGAACCGGTCGATATGATCAAATATGTCGATTTAACGGCTTCATCATATGGTATCACAACCCACTGATTAATTTCCATACCAATCCACTCCATTTGAATACACCCGACATTCTTTGCATAACTTGTTTTATATTTTTTATAATATCTCTTTCTTAAGAATCCATTTGAGAATTAACTTGCTTCATAATAATTTCGTATACTTTTTTGGCCTCGGGAATGTTAATAATTTTGCTATTAAATAGTTTATTCTTTCTCTTGATTGTTATTGTCCCCGTCTGCTTATTACGGAGATTCTTTTTAATCTTAATTTCCTTGATATCACGATACTTGATAATGTGAGAAATGCCATCAAATAGAATGATCATTTTTTCTGTTATTCTGTAATTAATCAGTAATCCATTGTTTTTGAGAGCAAGCATCGAAACTGCTAAAGTAAATAAACCTACTCCTCCGAACAAAAACATGATATACCAATTTGCAATTTGAGTTAATGCCATGGCAGCACCAATTGCTAAAAAAAATACAAGAGTGATTAGGATATACTTCAATTGATATAGAAACACAAATCGTTTAGAATGTTGAAAACTCCACAACTCAGTATCCTCAATTTCGAATCCTCGATATAGAACTTCTTCATATCGTCTGGAACCCAATGTCTTGAGGCTTTGATCTATTTCCTTTTGGGCGTTTTCTAGAGAATCGAAATATGAAACTCCAGTTAATTGATCCCAAAAGAAAAAATTCTCTGCCGATATATTCTCATAGAAATAGAAATTCTGTTCAGCTTCTATAGTAAGAACTTCATAAATAACTTGAATTCCAGATTCCTCTGCTTTTATGCTTGCTCTATATAAATTATCCGAGGAATATATGTGCGCTTCATCTTTCTGAATTTTGCTTAACGCAAGATTCAATAATTCTTTCCTGTTCAAAGTATTGGATTCGTCCGCAACAACTCGATTTCTTTGTGCTTTTGAATAAGTCATCGAATCCATATAACAAATTATGTAAAAATCCCTAACATTGGCAATTGCCACCTTGAAAGAGAAATCTTTTCCATCAATCTCATAAAGGTTTACATTTTCAATCTTCGAAAATGATAATCTCATATTGATATCTACATTGATTTTTCCAAGGAACCTTCTATTTTTATCATCAAGTACATTAACCCCATCAATATAAAATGAGTTTGTAAAATGGATTTCTGAGAAAAAAACTTTCCTATACATAGTATCTCCTTGTATCTGGCCACAGTTTCATGACTGTCTTGTTCTTTTTCTGCTTCAAAACGAGGTAAAAAGCGCCATGTTCAGACATTTATATCAAAAGATGCAATTACTTATGGTACGGCTCAATGTATCACAAATCAGACAGTTTCTTCCTTATCAATTCTCTTTAATAAATCATCTGTGATCTCTTGATACATTTTTGCATCAATCTTATACTTCCAACGATAAATCACATAAGAAATCAAGATCAAAAGTAAAGGTATAATAATCATCGCTGAACGCAAGCTTAAAAGCATGCTTTCAGTAACATTAGAACTGATGAGTGCTCTTGCTTGTTCTGTCGTTAAATCTGGATTCGCTGCTTTCGCATCAGTGAGTGGCTTAATCACGCCTTCATTTAGACCAGAAAATGCGAGTGTCATCGTGACAACAAAGGTTTGAACTGCAGTCGCAAGTTTTGTTACAAAAGGATTAATCGCAAACACAATCGATTCATTTCTTGTGCCTAGTTTCCATTGCCCATATTCAATGGTATCTGCGAGCATTACTAAAACAAGCACTTGAATAAAGCCTTGACCACTAAATAAAATGAGTCCAGCAAGTCCGATAAAGAACATGTTCATCGGTAGAAGATATCCTACACTCATGAATAAAACGTACCCTACCACAATCATTATCGTCGCAATCAAATAAAGTTGCTTGCGGCTTATTTTTTTCATGAGTGCTGGGAAGATACCTAAAGCTGTCAATTGACTGACGGCTAAAATGGCTGAAAATATCGTAAACTCAGCGCCACCATATTTATTGAAATCATAGTTGAAAAAATAAATACCAAGCGCTGTGGTGATAAAATAGCCTACATTGAATAAGAAGATGGCAACAATAATGACCACGAGTTGGTCATTTTTAAAGATAATTTTGACCATATCTAAAAGTGTGGTCTTTTTATTATCCGCTTGTGTGATCTTATTTTTGGGCTGTTTGACAAAGAAGAAAACAAAGACTTGTGAGAGAACAAAGATCAAACAGATGACAAGTGCGATGATGGAGAATGCTTGTTTGGGTCCTCCTCCAAAATTCTGATAGATAATCGGCACAAGTGCAATCGTTAAAAACATACCGACACTTGCGAAAATTCTGGCTAACGCGCCAATCGATTCTCTTTCTTTAGGATCTGTTGTGAAACTTGGATACATGCTCCAATAGGAGATATCGTTCATCGTAAATGTCATACCTGATAAGACATATAAAATACCAAAAACGACAACAAATGACGTTCCACTCAGTCCTAAGTCTTGGAATAAAAGATAGAAAACCACAGCAGAGCTTAAGGCACCAATCAATATCCATGGTTTAAATTTCCCGAAACGAGACTTGGTATTATCGACAATCGTTCCCATCATCGGATCGTTGATGGCATCCCATACTCTCGCTATTGCGATTACGGTACCAATTGAAATCAATTGCCAGTTTTCAACTCCTAAAGCATCGGTTAAAAAGACAATTAAGAAATTCGCATAAAGTGCATACATCATGTCTCGCCCAATACCACTCATGGCGTAGACATACTTACTGGATTTTGTGATCTTTTGTTCGTTCATTCTGGGTTGACCTCACCTTTTTGTCTTAGTTTTTTTATTCCTTTGATGACATGACCGTTCATCATATCAATCAGTCCTTGAACTTGAGTAAAACTTACCTTTCCTGCTGAAAACAAACTGAGCATGTGAAGCGGCGTTTCCATCACGGTTTTCTTCGCCATTTCGATCAGATTCGGGCTCATATCTTTCGCTTCTTTCATCGCTTGTTTAATCACGATATTCCCAATCCATTTGCCCAACCATGTATGTCTTGTATCATCAAGCGTTGATGAGAGTGTATATGGACGTTTTCGAATAAGGTTTTTTGGGGGAAGGGGGAAGGGAATAAGTTTTTGAAAATCAGAGGTATCGTACGTATATTTTTGATAACTCAAAGAGGGGTGATGTACCTCTTCTCCTTCTATCTCTACATCGAAACTTTCAATTTCATGACAAACATCTTTTCCGATGATCATCTGATACGTTCCCTTTTCTAAGATGTACCGTTTCTTATAAAGATCATAATACTTTAAGTCCTCGAAAGGTAGATCGATGGATACAGTTTTGGTCTCACCTGGAAGAAGTTCGATCTTTTGAAACGCTTTTAATTCTCTTCGTGCTTTATAGACTGTAGATTCGTTGTTTTGAAGGTAGAGTTGAACCACTTCTTTACCTTTATGATCACCGGTATTGGTGATGTCCATATCGACATGAATATGATCATCTTTGACATGCACGTTGATCTTTTCATAGTTAAATGTCGTATAGGAAAGTCCATAACCAAAAGGATATCTGACCTGTTGATTAAATGTTTGATAATATCGATACCCAATAAAAATGGATTCATCATAATAGATCGCGTTGTTATCTGAGATTAGTGTGACATTGCATGACTTTATGTCATCAATCCAGGTTTCAGCAAGTCTTCCTGAAGGATTTTCGATACCATAAAGAAGATCGAGTATGGCTCTAGACGCCCCTTGGCCACCCAAATAGGCGATGAGTAGTCCTTTGAGATAATCGTGTTCAAAGGAGACGTTCATGACAGATCCCCCTAAGGCTACCCCAATGATATTGGGGTTCACATCGTGAAGCTTCATCAGAAGATCGATTTGTTTTTTAGGGATGTTCAAGTGACTTCGATCAAAACCTTCGGCTTCTTCCCGTTCAGGCAAACCAAAGAGATAGATGATTTTATCCACATCTTTCGAAAGACCTAACGCTTCTTTGATTAAGGCTCCATCTTCTTTATCATCTAAGGTATATCCTTTGGTGAATGTAAGGTTTTCTGAGTAGAAAGACAATACATCTTTGATCTGTTCTAATTTGGTGGGGTGAATATGACTCGATCCCGCACCTTGATAACGAATGTTTTCACCAAAACCACCCACGACAAGAACTTTTTCTTCTTTCTTGAGTGGAAGGACATGTTGATTTTTAACGAGGACCATGGATTCTCTAGCCATCCGAATCGCTTCTTCATGGTGTTGATTCACATCAAAGGTTTCACCTTCAAACGCTTTATATTTTTTTACCATATCGATGATTCGATCGGATGATTTGTTGATTGCTTGACGTACTGTATCGTCTTGGCTTTGAGCAAGAATTTCTTTGGTACGATACCCCAAGGATGAAGGCATTTCTAAATCGGTGGAAGCTTTTAAGGATAAGATGCGATGATGGATCGCTCCCCAATCGCTGACAACGACGCCATAGTAGTTCCATTCTTTACGAAGAATTTGGGTTAAATAGGGGTGCTCAGTTGCGTAAGTTCCATTGATTTTATTGTAGCTTGCCATCACGGTCGCTGGATTTTCTTTAATGACCCGTTCAAAGGCTTTTAAGTAGATTTCTCTTAGCGCACGTTCATCGACGATGGAATCAGAAGTGAAGCGAAATTTTTCTTGGTTATTTGCGAAAAAATGCTTCACAGATGTTCCGACACCTTGATCTTCAATCGCACGCACAAAATGAGCAGCAAGTTCTCCTGCAAGGTGAGGATCTTCTGAGAAATACTCAAAATTTCTGCCGCAGAGGGGTGAGCGTTTCATGTTGATTCCAGGACCTAAAATGACTTGAACACCCAAGGCTTTAGCTTCTTGTGCCATAAGATGGCCCATGTCTTTAAGTAAATCTTTATCAAAACTGCATGCGGTTAAACTCGCCGTGGGAAAACAGGTGGAAGGAAAACTTCCCTTAGCACCTAAATTGTCCGTCGATTCAATTTGTTTTCTTAGTCCATGAGGGCCATCCGCCATCATCAGTGAGGGAAGACCTCCGATGGGTTTGGTGTGCCAAACATCAAGTCCATCTAACAATTGTGCTTTTTCTTCCAATGTTAATTTCATAAGACAGTAACCTCTTCGATGATCATATGTGAACAAGACTCAATCTTAATCCAACCCTTGCCTGCCTTCTTGGCTTTAATATAAAATCCTATGGCACCACCGATGAGTGAAATCTGATGAGGTCCTATGAGTTCGATGACCCCTTCGGTTGAAATCGTGATTGGATCCATCGCATAGGGGAGAATTTCTTGATGTTGATCAACTTTTTTGATCACATATCGTTTGACATCATAGGTATCTCCTACAACCATATCTTGTTCGTTATGTTCAAGAATGAGATCACTTGATCTAAAGGTTTCTTTGTGGACCACTTTTACCAAACGATCCTTTTGATATCCTTCAAAACGATAGATGGTTTCTTTGGAACCCCATCCTGTCATATAGGTATAAAATAGTCTAACCGCATCATCATAACTGCGCTTGTATTTTTTTAGAATATAAAGCATTTTTAACTTGAAACGTAAAGGCAGATGATTGCCATAGATCGCTGCAGCCTTTAAGACTGATTTGGTGATTTCAGCATCCTTATCTGACATCTGTTCCTGATGTTTGAGCGTCTCACCAATAAAATCATCAATGATGACAGGTGGATGATTTAAATGGGGATATCCCTTGTGATCTGGATAAAAAGTCTTGATGTATACATCGTTTTTGTAGAGTTTGATCGAGTCTAGGTTCGTTAAACAAAGAATGTTACCGAGATTTCCTGCAGGATGATCCCCTAAATGCATCGTCGAGGTCACTTCCATGAACACGCCATCATCTTTTTGACTCTGATAAGCGAAACTGGCAATTTTTGGAATACGGAACATATCTAAAACACCGTGATAACAAATCTTATCACCACTGCCAAATTCTTTATGGGTATTGTAGTCAGCAAATACCCAGCCGATCGCGCCAGCGATCTTCTTTTTCGGATCTTTGGCATCATTCATCACACGTAGATGTCTTAAGAGATGTTGAACTCGTTTTTTCTCATCATCAAAACGTTTGGTAGGAAACATGTGTCCATTGTATTCCGTCACCAAATAAGGAACATCACCGATGATCTTTTTCTTCTCTTCAACTCCCGGATTATCTCCCGTGTGAGAAAAATCATTATACGTATACACATCTTCTAAAAATTCGCTTTTGGCGAAATTTCTCACTCCACCTAGAGGTCTGGTTGGGTCTAGTGATCGTGCAAGTACATTCGTTTTCACATAAAAGTCATGATCATCTGGTGATTCGTTGATGCGTACACCCCATAAAATGATCGAGGGGTGATTTCGGTCACGTTCAATCATCGCTTTTAAATCCTGTAAACTGTTTTCTTTCCAGGTTTCCCCACCGATATGTTGCCAGCCTGGGATTTCTTCAAAGACTAAAAGACCGATCTCATCACATCGTTTTAAGAAGTGTGAAGATACCGGATAGTGCGATGTACGAACGATGTTGCATCCAAGTTGATATTTAAGGATATCTGCATCTTCAATCTGCTGAGATTTAGGCATGGCATATCCTACGTAAGGATAACTTTGATGATGATCAAGTCCCTGTAGAAACAACTTCTTGCCATTCAAATAAAAGCCATCTTTTTTAAACGAAGCTTCGCGTACACCAAAGTAGAAAGACATCTCATCTCTACTTCGCTTATGTTTATATTCAAAGGTCATCTGATAAAGGTAAGGATAATCGATATCCCATAACACAAGATCTGGAATCGTAAAGGGGAGTGTGAGGCTAGTTTCCGTGAGTACCATGGTCTTTGACCAGATGATTTCATCGTCTTGATCCTTAAGACGAATGACGAGTTCACCTTCACCCATACTCGTCTTGGTATGCAATATGAGTTCTTGAACACTCTTTTGTTCCACATAAGCATCTTTGATGTAGGCTTCATCAGTCACGATTAAGCTTACCTCGCGGTATATACCTCCATACCCTAGATAATCAACAACCCCACCAAAAGGAGGAATGTTAGGATTTTCGGAAGTATCAACGATCATCAACATATGCATGGTTTCACCGATGCGAATTTTGGGGGATAAATCGAACTCAAAAGGGGTATAACCTCCCACATGAGACATCACTTTTTCCCCGTTGATGTAAAGTGTAGCTTGATGCGCTACTCCTTCAAAACGAAGACGTACGACTTTTTTAAGATACGATTCATCAAACTCAAACAAACGAACATAACTAAATATATTCCATGTGAGACTTTCATCAAAGTAATGATAGGGAATATCGACGGTATTATGAGGAAGTTCGATCTTCTCATAACTTTGTGTACTTCTTTCTTTAATGTCGCCTTCTTCAAAGGGTTTAACATACCAATCACGATTCAATGGAATCACTTTTCGCATCATAAAGACACCTCCTCTATGGGCTTGATATGATAGAGCATGGAACCAAAATCTCCAATCAGACGGGTCTGATTGTTATAATACGTTCCCATGAACTGTTGTTTGAGTTTATACCCTTCCATAAAGACTTGACCACTCGCGATTGCATCTTCTTTTGCATTATCTAACATTTTGTATCGACCGATCAGACGCATCAATGCCCCATAGGGGTTGAGTTTGATGGGAAGTGCGTGAACGATGAGATGACCAAAACGGGAGATGGGCATCCGTTGATGAAATGATGTCATGTGATACATCTTCTTGGGGTTAAGATGTTTCATCTTTAGTGTCTCAAATGATGGACTTGCTTCAGCAAGCGTTTGAAAGGTTCCTACCATATGTTCATCCTTTAGAGACACTTGCCATGTGAAGTGATAGGGATCTTTTTTTGTAAACCGAGAAAAAAGACCTTGTTGGAAGAGTTCACGATGTTCTTTATAGAAAGCAATCTGTGCTTTAATTTCCTTTTTTTCAGCAGGACTTAAGTACTTGAAGTTTAACTCATATCCTAAAACTCCAAAGCTAGACACATTAAATCGTGTAGATAAAGGCGTCATTCTTAAGGTTTGCGCATGAGGGGCAAGCGAGACATGATTACTGATCGTAGATAGAGGGTATAAATAACTTAATCCCTCTTGAATCTTTAACCGTTCAATGGGGTCTGTGTCATCCGATGACCAGACTTGTGCCCCAAAGGTAAGCATGCCTAAATCGAAACGGTTACCTCCTGATGAACACGTTTCTATGAGCATATTTGGGTAACGTGATTGGATGGATAATAAGATCTGATAAAGTCCTTGCATGTAGGTATGAAAAAACTTACCTTGCTGAGCAAGACTTTCAGAAAACATGTCGGTGATGTGTCGATTCATATCCCATTTCATATACTCAGGGGTCACATCATCAAGAATCTTATATAAAGAGTTAAGGATAAAGTCACGTACATCTTGTTTAGTTAAATCTAATACGAGTTGATTTCTCCCTAATGAAGGGGTTCGTCCGGGTATCTTTATCGCGAATTCGGGATGTTTTTGATAGAGTTCACTTTTTTCACTGATCATCTCAGGCTCAAACCATAACCCAAAATCGAGTCCTATAGCTCTGATTTGGTTGGCTAATTTTTTTAATCCAAAAGGGAGTTTTTTCTGGTTGATCGTATAGTCTCCCAAAGATGATGTGTCATCATCTCTATGCCCAAACCAACCATCATCCAAAACGAATAACTCAACACCTAAGTCTTTGGCTTGTTTCGCTAAGTGGAGTAATTTATGATGATTAAAGTCAAAAAAGAAAGCTTCCCAGCTATTGATGACTACGGGTCTTCCCTTTAAGGAAAAAGTTTTTGGAATAATGTGATGTTCAATAAACTCGTGAAAATAATGAGATAATCCGTTAAACCCTTGATCGCTGAAAGATAACACCGCCTCTGGGGTTTCAAATGTCTCATTGGTTTTGAGTTCCCATTCAAAACAATGGGGATTGATCCCCGTCATAAGACGGAGTAAACCATGATTGGAAAGATTGACCGCTTCATAGTGATTGCCACTATAGACCAAATTCACTCCGATACATATACCTTGATCTTCATTGGCATCTTTTTTAGCCAAAATGATGCCAGGCATGTGCTTGTTTGAAGACGATCCTGTCGTGGATTCGTGGACATACGTCCCATAAGATAAGGTCCGTTTATGTTTGTGTGCTTCTTTAATCCAACCACCACCAAAGGTATAAAGATCCATGTCACTATCATAAAAATCAATCATAAGACTCATGATTTTTCGGATGACCAAAGGATGTTCATCAAGATTTTCGATCATGACGCGTCTTGTGATCACGTTGGTTTTATAAAACACGGTGTATATCATCTTTAAAATCACAGGAAGTTTGCGATCTTTTAATGTCAGAATGAGTGTCTGGTCACCTTCTTTTGCTGTGGGAAGGCTCTCTGAAAGTAGACTACCTTGGATGATTTCAAAGGTGTCATACACGAAATCGGTGACATAGGTTCCATCTGGCATTTTTACTTCAAGC
The DNA here is from genome assembly GCA_964384655.1 of uncultured Mariniplasma sp. Classification (GTDB taxonomy): domain Bacteria; phylum Bacillota_I; class Bacilli_A; order Acholeplasmatales; family Acholeplasmataceae; genus Peloplasma. The sequence goes on from CAYLLL010000002.1 coordinate 15,858, forward strand.
GGCGTTAGCCGAAAATCACCTTTACCAATACCTGAATACTCCAAAGGTGTCATATCTAAGAAGACTTTATGACCTTCATGCGCATATTCGATGGATGACCCCGCACCTGCAGTAATTTTGGTATGAAGTACCTCATAATTGGAATCGATAAGAGTTTTACCTAAATATAAGTGTTCAAGTTGTCCCGTTTCCATCACGCGAAAAAGATACGTAAGATCTTGGGTATCTAGTCTAAAGTATGGATATTTTTCTATAATCATAGTGATCACCTCAATGCGTATCTTTGATCATGCGGATGGCTTTTCTCTCCATCACGATTTTGGATTGACCATCTTTTGTAAATCCTTGTTTTTCATAAAACTTTATCGCCTGTTCGTTATCGGATAATACCCATAAGGCAACTACTTGATATGAACTAAGCGAAAAGAGTGCTTTTTCCATAAGTTGATATCCGATCCCTTGATGTTGATAGTCTTTAAGTACGTAGATGGCAGTAATCTCACCTGCATCGATAAGATCTTCATCTCTGGATGGTACAAAACAAGAAAATCCGACGACTTTGTCTTCCACTAATGCAATCCACGTGTTTTCAGGATGTTCATAGGCGAGTTGGGTGGTGCGTTCAAGACTGTGTCTCATTAAATAATACTCTGGTAAAAGTTCTTGATAGGTTTCAATCCATGATTGATAATGGACATAGCCTTTACCCTGTGCATCTTCTTTGGTCTGAAGGCGAATGGCTAAATTATTCATGAGAAACCTCACGAATAATCATGGCTTCATAAGGACGAAGCATCGGTTGATCCATCTTGGTATCTTTATATGTAGATAAAACAAGTTCTCCTTGATATTTTGGAAATCTTCTTCGCTTCTGTTGGAAATTGATGATAATCACCATGGAACGATGTTCAAACTCGCGCTTAAAGATATAGAGTCTTCGCTTCTGCTTGATAAGTCGAAATGATCCTTCAACCCAAAGGGGATCTGATTTTCGTAATTGGATCAGTTGCTTATAAAATGAAAGAATCGACTCAGGGTTGTTTTCATTGTTTTCCACACAAATCGTCTTGGTATTTTGATTCATTTTTAACCAAGGAATCCCTTTAGAAAATCCCCCATCTTTCGTCCATTGCATCGGCGTTCTTGCGTGATCTCTTGAAGATATACGCATCATTCTCCGTTGGTACCACTTGGGAAAGTGAAGTTTTTGAGCGAGTGCGATAATGCGGTGTGTTTCAATATCTTTATATTCTTTGAGTGATGAAAAATCACCATTGGTCATACCAATTTCTTCACCTTGATAAATGTATGGGGTTCCCTTTAGAGTGAGATTCAAGAGTGCGAGCATTTTCGCACTTTCTTGATGATACTTTTTGTCGTCACCAAACCGTGAGACTGATCGGGTTTGGTCGTGGTTTTCTAAGTAATTCGCATTCCAGTATACTTCGGTTTGCCACTTGGTGATGACTCTTAAGAACTTATCTGCGTTAAACTTTGTGCGAAACCATTTGTTATTGATCTGATCGGTTTCCATATGCTCAAAGCCAAACACCATATCAAGTTCTTTTCTTTCGGGTAAGATTAAGTCATTGGCTTGTTGGGTATTCACTAGAACGGTCTCCCCAACGGTCATGGTCTGATAGTGATCAAGCACATCTTTGCGTAATGTCTTTAAGATTTGATGACATCCCTCTTGAGAGTGATAATGTTCTCTACCTACCAAGACCATACGCTTTTTACCGTCTTCTAGTGATGTTTTGAAAATCACATTAATCACATCACATCGAAAACCGTAAATGCCTTTATCAAGCCAAAAACGCATGATGTTTTTAATTTCTTCAAGAACCTTGGGATGATGCCAATTGAGATCAGGTTGTTTTTTTGAGAACAGGTGAAGATAATAACTTCCCCCTTCTTTTTCCCAGGCAGATCCTCCAAAAAAACTAGTCCAATTGTTCGGTTGATCTTTCCAAATATAATAATCTCGATACGGACTCATCGGATCTTTACTCTGAATAAACCATGGGTGTTCATCCGATGTATGATTGATCACTAAATCCATGATAATCTTCAGTCCTCTTTGACTTGCTTCATCGATCAGAAGGTCCATATCTTCCATCGTGCCATATTCTTCATTGATACTAAGATAATCAGAAATATCATAGCCATTATCGTCATTGGGCGAACGATAGACGGGAGAAAGCCAAATCACATCCACACCTAAGGATTTTATGTAATCAAGCTTTTCAATGATGCCTAAAAGATCACCAATGCCATCACCATTGGTGTCTTTAAAACTTCTTGGATAGATTTGATAGACAATCTTGTCTTGCCAGGATTTTCTTTCTGCCATAAAGTCCTCCTGAGGGCGAATGATATTATCTTTATTATATAATAAAACCTCTTGGTTTTGGCTTAAGAAAAAGAAAAGTTGCTGGTTTAGCAACTTAACGAAATGATTTTAATTGATCGAGTAAGTCCTTAAGAGGTAACCCTACAATCGTGAAGAAATCACCTTTATAGTGATCGACCAAGGCCCCGCCTTCACCTTGAATGCCATAGGCTCCCGCTTTGTCCATGGGTTCTCCGGTTTGAATGTAATTGCGTATTTCTAGATCTGAAAGATTTTTCATCCACACTTCAGTTTCCGATACAAATGTTTTCATTTGATCGCCTTTAACTAATGCTACCGCAGTATAGACGATATGACGATCATCGGAAAGTAAACGAAGCATCCGGTAAGCATCTTCTTCATCTTTAGGTTTTCCTAAGATATGATCCTCATAGACAACAATGGTATCTGCGCCAATGACGACATCATTTGGATATTGTTTTGCCACATGAAGGGCTTTGAGTTTCGCAAGCTCAACGACAAGATCCACGGGCTTGTATTTTTCATCGACCACTTCATCTACGTGACTGGGTACGACAATAAAATCAAGTCCTGCGTCTTTCATAAGCTTGGCACGACGAGGTGATGAACTGGCTAAAATGAGCATAAATAGCCTCCTTATTCTCATGTATTATAGCACATGTTTGGGACTTTTATTCAAAATTTTTACATTATATGATGGTATAATAAAGATGATGAAATGAGGTGAGACTGCGTGAAACACGTCATCAATTTATTGAAAAATGAATATAAAGTACCGCCGAAGGCGACACTGATTCTTTCGGTATCCGGTGGTATTGACTCCATGATGATGTTTCATCTTTTAAAGGACACTTCGTTTAACGTGGTTTGTGTGCATTTCAATCATCTAAAGCGTGATGAATCCATCATTGAAAAAGATCTTGTCGAAACAACGTGTAAAACAGATGATATTCCTTTCCATTACTATACTATCAAAGTGAGTGAAGGTAACTTTCACCACCAAGCACATATTTTAAGACATCACTACTTAAAAGAGGTGGCTCGCCTTTATGAAACCCCTTATATTTTAACAGCTCATCATTTAGACGATTTATTAGAAACTATTTTAATCAAATTAACTCGGGGATCCAATATGTTGGGATATGCGGGGATGCAACCGATCTATTCAGATGATGAATTCACGTATATTAAACCTTTGTTATACGTGAGTAAAGATGCGATTAAGGCGTATGTCGAAACCCATCATGTCGCTTTTTTAGAGGACTCATCCAATGAGGAAAACACGTATCTGCGCAATCGTTATCGTCATGCTGTGGTTCCCATTATGAAACAAGAAAATGATCATTTACTCGATGTGATCAAGCAATATCATGAACAACTTTCAAAAGCTTTCTTTTATATAAGAGAGCATACGAAGTCCTTGATCAAAGAGCATGTCATCGATTTAAGTGCGTTTATGATGTGGGATCAAGCCATTCAAGAAGATGCTATTGCATACCTTCTTGAAAACCACGACATGAATGTTTCCTATGAAATCATTCAAAAGATTAAACGCATGTTGCTTTCGTCTAAACCGAATGCAGTCTACCGATTAAATAAGAATCATCACTTTGTAAAGTCTTATCATAATGCCTTGATAAAGCCATTAACTCCATTTAGTACAGATGAGTATGTCCTTAAAGAAGGTAAGAATACCCTCAAAAATGTGGGCATTTTCACATTATTATGTAAAACCAACGTCAATACTGAAGAATTCACTAAATTATGTTATAATAAACTAGCATTTCCACTCATCTTAAGACATCGTCAGGATGGGGATGAACTGGCCTATGATTATGGACATAAAAAGTTAAAGAAACTCTTGATCGATCATAAAGTTCCTATGGAAAAGCGTCAGCACTTGTGGGTATTAACCGATCAGGATGGCAACATTCTATGGGTCCAAGACTATTACATCAATCAAACACTCGGAGATGAAAACACACTCTACTTCCAAATGAAAGAGGTTAAAACGCATGCATAAAG
>CAYLLL010000003.1:0-19680 GCA_964384655.1 uncultured Mariniplasma sp.
GGATTGTTCATAGAATGTACGAACCACACGGTCATAGATCACAAGTTCTTTTTCATCATAAAGGGCAGATACTTTGGCAGTGATATAACCTGAGGTAAGTTTGCTATCGAATAATTCAGCGTAAACTTCATCTTTCACAGCTAATGCTTCAGGTGTATCCGCGAAAATTTCTAGATCTGGATCTTCAGGATCTTCAATTAAGATGCCTTCTTCAGAAGCAGATTCATCAGAAAGTTTGTAGACTAAGTAACGTGCACTACCAAATGTTTGAACACGTGAAGAGAAGGGTTTTTCAGTCGCTAAATCTTCAATGTCTTCCATATTTGCTTCAGCAGTTAAGGTCACGTATACATGATTTCTTAAACTTGAGTTGATATCATTTAAATCGTCATAAGTCCAAGTTGCATCAAATTCAGATCCTGCTTGACCTACGATGGAACCATCGATGGCGATTTCAACTTTGTTAGCTGGGTTTAAAATGTTATAAATGTTGACAAATTCTTCTTTAACTTGTGCTGCAGTTAAAGCTTCATCAGGTAAACCAGTTTCACGTGTTGTTGAGATGACATAACGCTTATAGTAGTTTTCATAATCAGCAACGCTGAGTTGAGAACGATCTTCACGATCGACACCGAGTTTTCCTAATAAACCTAAATCATCAAGAATATCCACGATATGACCATAACCTGTAGGTGTTTCATCGGTCAAATCAACATAACCTGGTTGACCCACTGCGATACGAATATCGGGAATCTTATACCAAAGACCTTTAGAGTCTGACTTAATGCTGGTTTGGTAAAGTGCTGCATTGGCTTCATTTAAGTTAATGAAACGAATGACGAGTGCATCGACTTCATAACGACCCTTATTATTGGCTGTATAGTAGGTCACGAGGTCTTGTTCTTCAATGTAGTTTGTGTTTTCTTCGTCTAAGACATCATCTTCAAGTAAACCTTTTGCATAATAGCGTTGGGTTGCTTTTAGATCGTAGTTGTCTAAAAGAAGAGGAATACCTGCATAATTCTTATAGGCTTCAGGTAATGCTTCAAGACTTGCTAACACAGCTGCTCTATCAATGTTGTTATCCAATAAATATAGAGAATCGACAAACTGTTCTAAGTTACGAACAAAGCGATCGGGATAATCGTTGTAGAGGTCTTCTAGATCATCAAGATCAGAGATACCATGAATAGCGCTGTTGACCGTTTCATCAAAATAGGTGTTTAAATCTTCATCACCCGTTAAGAGAAGTTGACGAACGGAAGCGACTTCATCTTCAAAGATTTTTTCATCAATCATGGTTGCGAGAACTGAGGCGCCCTGCATACGTAATTGATCGTAGAGTTCTTTTTCCGTTACGGTGATATCACCAATCGTAAGATAAGCGTCATCAGAGAGACTACCGTAAGGAGTTTTTTCACTGCCAGAACATGCAGCTAACGTAAGTAAACCCGCGGATAATAGCACAATTAACGCAAGTTTTCTTAGTGTTTTGAGTTGATTCATTGTGTTCACTCCTTCAATGTATTTCATACAAGCAAGTATAATATAGCATTTTTTAGGGGGTATTGCAACCACTTTCATTTTATTCGTAAATCTCACACATTTTTATGATAAGATATAGGAAGGTGACCGAATATGGAAGTTTTTGTATTAGCGAGCGGCTCAAAAGGAAATGTCACCTACCTAAAGGTAGACGACATTAGACTTTTTATCGATGCAGGTATTTCATATCAAAAAATGAAACAGAAAATGGTGGATTATGGCGAGAATATTTTCGACGTCAAATCCCTTTTTATCACGCACGAACACCATGATCATACCATGGGTCTAAAAATGCTTTTAAAGTATGGTGCGATTGAAGATGTTTACCTCACGAAAGGCACACTGAATGCACTTCCTTTAGATATCGTGAGTGAGTTTCATCAAACCCATATTATTGAAGCGGATCAACCGTTTACTTTTGGATCACTCAAGGTAACTCCGTTTATGATTTCCCATGATGCAAAAGAGCCGGTGGGGTTTGTTATCGAAAACGATGAGCATAAAATGGTTCATCTCACGGATTCTGGTTATGTGGATCAATCTTATTACCCACTTTTAAAGAATGCTGACCTTTATGTTTTAGAAGCCAACCATAATCCATTTACCCTTTTCCAATCAGCAAGACCTTTTCTATTAAAGAAGAGAATCGCGAGTGAAAAGGGACATCTATCCAATGAAGATGCTGCTTATTTAATGAATCAGCTGATTCAAAATCGTATCAGTAAATGGGTGGTCGCACATATCTCTGAAGATTGTAATGCCATTGATGATATCGAAGAAGCTATCGTTAAAGCCTTTGATGACCCAACAAAAGTAGAAGTTTATTATGCATCTCAAGAAAGCTTACCGGTGATCAAATTATGATCAAAGTGATTACAGTAGGTAAATTGAATCAAAAAGGGATCATCGAACAAATCCAATATTATAAGAAACAACTTCCAATGAAGTTGGACATGATTGAAGTGGCTGATGAACCCACGATGCAAGGCATGCAACTCGAAGGTGAGCGCATTTTGAGTAAAATCAATCCTTCAGACATCGTGATCGCACTTGCCATTGACGGAAAAATGATGTCCAGTGAAGAGTTTGCGTCCTTTATGGATGAAAAAACAACGTATAGTTCATCGGATTTAGTGTTCATCATCGGTGGATCTTATGGGCTATCACTCGATGTCATTCGACGAGCCAATATGACGCTGTCATTCTCCAAAATGACGTTCCCTCATCAACTGATGAGACTTATCCTTATCGAACAAATTTATCGTGGACAGATGATCTTAAAACATCATCCTTATCACAAGTGAGGAATTTATGAAGTATATTTTTTGGGATTTTAATGGAACTGTGCTTGATGATGTCGAACTCTGTCATCAAATTTTATCCGAAATGTTAATCGAAGAAGAAAGACCCTCGGTTTCGTTTGAGGATTATCTTCATATTTTTACGTTTCCTGTCAGAGCCTATTATGAGATTGTGTATGATTTGGAAAAAACGCCTTTTGATGTCCTTGCACACAGATTTATTGAACGCTATCAACCTAGAAGTTTATCATGCGAATTGCATGATGGCGTGATTGAAACCATCAAAAAATGTGAAGATTTAGGCTTTACCAATGTCCTACTATCAGCATCCGAAGTGACCAATTTAGCTGTTCAACTTGATCACTTTAAGATCAAGCATTTGTTTACACACATTTTAGGCACACAAAACATTTACGCAACATCTAAAGTCCAGGTGGCTCAAGCATTTATCAAAGAACATAAGATTAACTCCAAAGATATTTTAATGGTTGGTGATACATTGCATGATGCTGAAGTTGCAGAGAGTTTAGGGTGTGAAATCATCTTATATACCAAAGGACATCAACATCCATCACGGTTAACAAAATACAAAAATATCGACCACATATCAGAAATTCTTGATAAAATAAAGTATAAGACATAACGATTCAAAGGAGATTATATGAGCAAAATAGCGATTCTTGCATGCAGTAATGCTGGTTTGGATTATCTTGATTATCCCAAAGACATTCGTATTTTACGTTCAGTTATTCATTTTGGTACAGATGAAGCCTATGATGATTTTGTAGGTATTGATGCCAAGACGTTCTATGAACGGATTAAAAAGGATCCAGATGACATCCCCCGTACATCCTATGTATCCCCAGGGACGATGATCCAGTACTTTGAAGAACTTGAAAAAGAAGGGTATGATGAAGCCATCGTCATCACCATTTCCTCAAAACTTTCGGGTCTTTATGAAGCTGTAAAACGCAACGCAGAAGAAGTTAAACTAAAAGTCACTGTTTTCGATTCATTGACGCTTGCGTATGCAGAAGCCTTCATGGCTTTAGAGGCGCATCGATTGGCCAAAGAAGGAAAATCAGTTGCTGAGATACTCCCTCATCTTGAAAAGATTAGAGATAACAATAAAGTATACTTTGCGGTAGACACACTCCTTTATTTAGTGAAAAACGGTCGTCTATCCAAACTTCAAGGTACCTTAGGAACGATGCTTCAGTTGAAGCCCGTACTACAGATAGATAAAGAAGGCAAAGTTGAAACTGTTGAAAAGATTCGGACCATTCATAAAGCGCATCAACGCGTCATGGAAAAGTACATTGAAGACACTCAAGGTCTTAATGTGGTCACCTATATTTCACATGCTCATGCCGATGAATATATCGATTGGTTCAAACAGGAAATCAAAAAAGCTTTTCCTGAACGCGAAGTGATTGTTGCTTATCTAACTCCTGTTGTCGGTGCACATACTGGACCCAAAGCTTTAGGTGTAGGTTATATTAAAATATAGTATCTTTTGGAGATCTTCGGATCTCTTTTTTATACACCCGATAAACCAGTGGTATAATTTGAGCATAGGAGGGTATACAATGAAGAAATTTTTCCAAGATTTTAAGAAATTTATTACAAAGGGGAATGTCCTCGATTTAGCTGTTGCAGTGATCATTGGTGGTGCATTTGGTAAGATCATCGCGAGTCTTGTCAAGGATGTCTTAATGCCTGTGATCAGTCTAGTGGTGGGCAAAAATGGATTTGCAAATTACAAATATGTAATCACCGCAGCGGATGAAGTGACTGGAACCGCTGAAAATGCGATTTATTATGGTCTATTTATCCAAAATGTGATCGATTTCTTGATTATTGCCTTAGTTGTGTTCATCATTGTCAAGTTGTTCACCAAAGCAAGTGAACTCGCGAATAAAAAACGAGTTGAAGAAGAAGCCATTCAAAAAGCTGAAGCAGATCGATTGGCTCAAGAAAAAGCGTTGCTTGACGCCAAGAAACCCAAAGTTGAAGATTTACTTGCAGACATCAAGGTTTTATTAGAAAAGAATTTAAAGAAACAAAACTGAATTTAAAAAAGGAAAAGGGCAAATAAAGTTTGCCCTTTTGTATGAAGGGATTGATCAACGGGGGGGATGTATCGATCAATCCCTTATACTTAACTTGAAGATGAGATCATCTCCAAGAAGTACGAATGAATGGTTAAATCGGTGTTTAGTTCAGGATGAAAGGCTGTGACAAGCATGTTTTTCTCTCTTGCAGCAACAATTCTACCTGAAACGATTGATAGGATTTTAACATGTTCACCAACTTCTTTGATGTAAGGTGCACGAATGAAGGTCATAGGTACCTGTTGGTGATTAAATAGATCATGTGTGTAAAAACTTGAAAGTTGTCTGCCGTAGGCATTTCTTTCAACGACAATATCCATCAATCCAAGATGAGGTTGATGGTTACCCACTATTTTTTGACTGAGTAGAATCAATCCAGCGCAGGTACCAAAGGTTGGTAATCCCTGGGCGATTTTTTCTTTTAAGAGGTCAAACATGTCGAGATCTCTTAAAAGTTTTCCCATCGCGGTCGATTCACCACCAGGAAGGATGATCCCATCCATAGGTTTTAACAAATCCTTCTTTTGTCTTATTTCAAAGGAAGATACCCCAAGTTGCTCGAGCATATGTTGATGTTCGATAAAGGCACCTTGGACGGAGAGGATGCCTATCACCATAACTATTTTCCTCGTTCTGCCATTAATAATTCAATTTCTTGTTCGTTAATACCCACCATCGCTTCGCCTAGGTTTTCCGAGACTTCAGCAAGTATCTTCGGATCATTAAAATTGGTGACAGCTTTGACGATGGCTTCAGCACGCTTCTTAGGATCACCGGATTTAAAGATGCCCGATCCGACAAATACACCTTCAGCACCGAGCTGCATCATGAGAGCCGCATCAGCTGGGGTTGCAATACCACCAGCAGCAAAATTGACAACAGGTAGTTTTCCATATTCATGAACATATTCAATCAGTTCGAGTGATACACCCAAATCTTTCTGCAAGACAGGGAGTTCATCTTTACGAAGGGATTGAACACGTCTGATTTCTTTTTGAATCTCACGCATATGACGAACCGCTTGAATAACGTCCCCGGTTCCAGGTTCTCCTTTGGTTCTGATCATTGCAGCACCTTCACTGATCCGTCTTAGGGCTTCACCTAAGTTTTTCGCACCACAGACAAATGGCACATTAAACTCACGTTTATTGATATGGTGAATGTCATCAGCAGGAGATAAGACTTCGCTTTCATCGATATAATCGATTTCAATAGCTTCTAAAATTTGCGCTTCAACAAAATGACCAATACGGACTTTCGCCATCACGGGGATGGATACTGCTTTTTGAATCTCTTTGATCATTTTAGGATCACTCATACGTGACACGCCACCTGCAGCTCTGATATCCGCAGGAATACGCTCTAAAGCCATGACAGCTACCGCACCTGCAGCTTCAGCAATCTTCGCTTGTTCGGGATTAGAAACGTCCATAATGACGCCGCCTTTTAACATTTGAGCAAGCTCTTTATTGAGTTTATAGCGTTCAGTTTGAAACATATCATTCACATCCTTGTCTCTTTTACAGTTTTATTGTATACTATTAACTGGTATACATAAATATTCAGAATAAGAAAAAATAAGCATACCAGATGGAGTGCTCATGAAGACGCTAAAATACATGGAAGTGTATGATCATATCAAATTGCTCATTCAACAGGGAACGTATCATGCTGACCAAAAAATTCCCTCAAAAAGAAAACTTGCACAAACATTAAGCATCAGTCCATTAACCATTGAAAAAGCTTATGAACAATTAATGGCTGAAGGATACGTATACGCTGTTGAAAAAAGAGGGTATTTTGTTAAAAAGCAAGTCGAAATGATCGTTGGAAAAGCGATCAAAGAGATTCCTTTATCCGACGATGAGGATATTGAAATAGATCATGAAAAAAACATCCGTTTTCTCACGAATGTAGTGGACACATCATTATTTCCAAACGCCACGTGGGCGAAGCTTTCAAGAGAAGTGATTTCGGAAAATCATCATGAGATGTACAATCATGTCCCCAGTCAAGGACTGAGAGAACTAAGAGAAGAAATTGCCCGGTATCTATCCCTTTATCGCGGAATGAATGTGCATGCTGATCGCATTATTATCGGATCGGGTAGTACGTCATTGATTGGAATGATTGTTGAACTTTTGGGTAGAAAAAAGCATTATGCGATGGAATCTCCGGGATTTAAGAAGATTGAGCAGCTTTTCAAAGCTAATGATGTCAAACTCTCTTATATAGACCTAGATCAAGAGGGTTTAAATATTCAAAGTTTAAAAAAAATCAATCCAGATGTTATTCATCTCACCCCGTCACATCAATTCCCCACGGGGATTGTGATGCCTATATCCAGACGGATTGAATTATTAAACTGGGCTACCTCGAATCAAGCCTATATTATCGAAGACGACTATGATAGTGAGTTCAGATACTCAGGAAAACCGATCCCTGCACTTCAAGGTGTAGATCCCAATGATCGTATCATTTATATGAATACATTTGCGAAAAGCTTAGCACCATCGTTTCGTATGAGTTATATGGTACTACCGAAACACTTAATGTCCCATTATCGTGAGATAGCTTCTTATCATAGTTGCACAGTCCCTACATTTGAACAATATGTTCTTTTTAAATTCATGAAAGAAGGATATTTTGAAAGACATATTCACCGGATGAGTCAACGCTATCGTGAGAAACTTGAAAAGATTATGGGATGGATTCAATCTTTTCCTGAATTTCGAATGTATGGATATGAGACAGGACTTCATTTCTTATTAGAGATTCGAAGAGAAGAAGATGAAGTAAATCTCATGATACGTCTAAAAAAACATCATATTCACATCGCTCATATGAATGATCGAAATCCTATTCGCTATCCATATCCCATGCTTATCATCGGTTATTCTGGGATTCCTTTAGAGAGTATCGATGCGTATATGAAACATTTAATTGATGTCATTATCAAAGAAAAATGAGCCAATCGGCTCATTTTTAATTGTGTCTTAGTTTATGCACTTTGCGTTTCCATTTTTTCAAGGTAAACCCAAAGCGCTCTTGAAGTCTCTTTCGTAACGTTTTAAAGAAATCCGCGAAAAGAATCCAAACGAGATAGATAACAAGAAGATAATGAACAATGTGTACAAAAGGAGCTTCGATCATCAGATATCTGGGTTGATCAAAGAAATACAGAACGATAAGTCCAATGAACCCCAAATTTACAATGGTTTTCATAGAAATATAAACCCCAATAGTGCAAAGAGCAGGATGTAAAATATATTGAATCTCATCGTTTTTCGAATGGTCTGTTTGATTTCTTGAGGGATTTGAACATTTTGTTTTTTACGGACGAAAAGAACAATCGCCCATAAAAGATTCATCAAAAGCCAGAAAACGCCTAACCCTATGGTGAGATAAAACATCATGATGGAACACCTCCAAAGATTCTTTCATAAAGCGATAAAAGCCAGTCAACACCTTGTCTTAAGAATCCAAGAATCTCATCAAAGTGGATAAAAGCTTTCACGGTTTCCCACTTTTGTACAAGATTGATTTCATTGATCCATTGATTGAGATCATTGAGTTCATACACATTGACAAGATAGATTAACCCCACAAGGGTCATGGAAAGAACGAGATAGTTCAATAATCGATTGAAAGCTAAATAGTTGAAGGTAAATCCTCGTTTATGGGCTCTAACAAACGCTCTCAAATGATCATGATCATGCTTGTCTTTCATCTCGCAATAAGGACAACTGATCAGTTGTTTGGGATAATCATGGTATTCAGAAACCTTACATTTGGTAAATCCCCAATGCATCCGTCTTAGCGTCCGTTCCCATTCACCTGGAGAAGGACGACGAATCGATTCAGGATCTTTGACATAGAGTGCTTTCTTCATTACTTTTTGATAGTAGTTGGGGAAGATTTCAATCGGTTTTGTCTTCTCATCAATCTCAACCCCTGTTGAGATTTTCTTATGGATGTATAGATTGTTATCAACGAAATAGCTGATGGGTTTTTGAGAGAATTTATAGGTCGCTTTATAGGGATGATTATCATGAATCAACGTATGAATAATCACAGCTAGATGGAATCTTGTGGTCTGTTTGGAATAAGGGTTATATGAAATATTTTTAGGAATTTCCGGTGCGAGTTCCTCAAGAAGGGAATCCTCTCTAATGGTTTTATGAGACTTTTCAAACTCAAAAGAAATGGCGGGTTCAGAGGGTTTAATCTCGAGAGGTTTTTCCTCCTTAACTTTGACTTTGGGTAGTTTAGGTTCCAAAGGCGAACGGATAAGGTCTAAGTCTCTTTGTCGTTGTTCCTCGATGAGTCTCTTTCTTTCTTCTTCTTTTTTTCTTTCTTCCTCTTCAAGATTCTTTTGGTATGCTTGATAATGCATCATCAAGTAATACTCTTGAGGTAAGTATTCCTCTTTTTGGAATGCCATGGGAACGATCGATCCATCTTTAGTCCCTAGAAGCACTGGATCGGGAAGATAAGGATGAAAATGTTGATCCACAAAGATTTCAGAGAGTTCCACAGGAGATTCTAGTCTTTCAAGTGTTTTAAACATGTGAGAAATCTCTTTGGCCATAATCACTTTTGCTTTTTCAGTCACTTTGACTTTACCCACACGATTTCCTTTAAGCAACGCCGACAAACGGTAGAGGTGTGGAAGAGCAGAAATCGTGTAACCCACGATTTTTTGATCTTGCATAATCCATAACTTCGGCATGGGAATAAAAGCGATATGTTTTTTGGATGAATCTGCTGCAAGCGCTTGGATACGATCCACAAGACGGTATTTTTCCATCAATTTTGGATCAAAAAAATAGGCGAGATCTTTCGATTTCTTGAGGGTAAATAATTTCGCCATGATCGTTTCATCGTAGACATAGTTTTCATCGACGATAATCGGTTTCTTATTGGTTTCGTATTTGACGTATTTTCTTGATATTTGTTTAAAATAATCCACGAGATAATCGTAGTCTTTGGTCTGTTCCCGCGCACAGATCGGACATTTTTGGAAATGATTTGGGTAAAAATGGGTTTTATCCTTACGACATTTTTTCAAACTTTCCTTGAGTAATTTCAGTTTTTCAACCCATTCCTCTGTCGTGGGGCGATCGTTATCTGATAAAGCGTGCTTAGCAAACGCACGATTGAACAACTCTTGAATGTATTTTGGTAGTAAGGAGAATGGGAAAGCATTTTTCGGAGGGATAATGTTTCCGTTTAATGTGTTATATGGGAATATCTCATGTTCCATATTGTAGTTAATGGCGTTACCGTCAAAACCCATGGTACTTTTTATACGCGCGGAAAAGGGGTGTACCCCCATCATCAGAATCTGGAAGATTAAGATGGCTAACCCATAATTATCGTGATTGGGTATACGTTTGACTTCCATTGAACTCTTTTTCTTTTGATCGATCACTTCGGGTGGTGTGTAGTCAGGCGTAAAGACTTTACAATGGAATAGGCGATTACTCGAGGTAATTTGAAATGAATCGGTGTCCACGACCCCAATCTCAAAGCCTGGATAGACGAAGAAATCAGAGGTATTGATATCACCGATGACCGTGTTATTTTGATGTAAGAATCCCATCACTTTTGCAAGATTAATCGCGATGACGACACGATCATAATACGTAATATTCGGGAACTTAGCTTTTTGTAAACCTGGAGTGATGACGTGAGAGAGTTGGTTTTTGGCTTGCACCCTGCGCATCACATAGCCCACGAAACGATGGAATTCATCATAGACAACATAACTTGGCCACGCAATAATGGTTAATCCGTTATAGTCTAAAAGACCAGGTTTTTGATTCACCATGGCTTTAATCTTGTCTTCGATATCAGGCATGCGCTCTAGCGCTCTGTCAGTATAAATCTTGACCAAAATGTTTTGATTTTTGGCGAGTTTATAGACGCTACCTTCACCACCACTTCCCAGTGGTTTCGAATCATCGATTAAGATTTTTGATCCATCCTCGAGGAAATATTTCTTCATAAATCTCCTAACGATATAAATAATAACGTTTTATCATCATCAGTTTTTTTAGAGATACGCTCAGAGTTTAAAAAACGAACAAGCGCGGCTTCTACGTCTTTTTGATGATAACTCTCATGAGAAAAAACTTTAAAAAAGGGATCATAAAACAGTTTTGAAACCACTTTATCTTTCGATGAAATCGATATGGATTCAATCCCATCACTCATTAACGCGACTTCAGGAAATAACCCATCGATCTTTTCGTATATGCCTTGTTCAATGGAAGTTTCATCACAGATTGAATAGGTCGCATTGGCATATTCACCACGTTGTTGTTTGGCGATGACTTGATATTGATCATCAAGACGTCCAATCATGGAACAATCCCCAACCTGACCATAAAACTGTCTTTTTCCCAGTGAAACGAAGACTAAAAGTGTCGCATTTAAATCTTTGATGTGAAGTTCATGCTGGCTAGCTGTCATGAGAAGTTGATCATAGGTTTCGACATACCCTTCTTTAATTAAAAGAATAATCTCATCATCACTCATCTTTGGATCCAGCATTTTTTCTAAGTAATCCACGATGAAAGAAGAAGCGGTTTGGCTTCCTATTTCAGCAGCTTTAGCACTTCCCATACCATCGGAGACACACGCGATAATCCCGAGATTTTCAGGAAGCACTCGATACGCATGGGCATCATGACATGGGGTATCAGAACTGATGTGTGATGTACCTACAACCGAGGCACCGTAGACCTTAACCAAGACTAAACCTCAAATTCAAACACATCATCACTAGGTTTCTCAAGTTTGATCGTGTCACCGACACGGCTTGAGGACACTGAGGATAATGAAGAAGAAACCCATTGGAAAAGTTCTTTAAAATTAAGACCATTCAATTTGAAGACACGATCATGAGATCCCGCAATTTGGCGTAACCGTTCAATATTGGCATTTTCAACACCAATACCAAAGAAAATGACCTTTTTAGAAGAAATGGCGCTCTGTAACATGGAGGATGCTTCAATCACAGAATCCGTAGGTTCACCATCGGTGATGACAAAAAGCCATGGACGATAGTAAGAAACACCTGCTGCACGATATTCATTTTTTCTGTTTTCAATGTTTCTTAATGCGGTGACAATCGCTTCACCCATCGGTGTCATGCCATTGACTCTAAGTTCTGGAGCTTGTGACTCAGAAACTGTCGCGAAATTCTGCAAGACTTGGACGGATTGACCAAAAGCAATGACAGAAAGATCCACACGCACCGATGCGAGATCATCATCCCTTAAGGCAGCGTAGAGTGCAAACACCCCTTCATTCAATTGATTAATAGGATTTCCTGTCATGGAGTAGGAAGTGTCTAGAAGTAAAACGACAGGACAACGCGGTTCAGGATTGTCGAGCAATGCTTCATCGACTACCTCTTTTTCAAATTCGAAATCGTTCTTAAAATCGTTCATACATAAACCCCTTTCTATGTTATAGAATGAATAATAAAAGGATGGATAAAATTAGTGCCTTTAAACTATATTTTGTTTTAATATAGACGAGAAGTGCAAAAAATACATAGATCATCATAAATCCCATATGATAAAGATCAAATCCTAGACTTGAATATCCTAAAACCAACATATAAAGACCAAGAGCTATCAGAAAACGTATGACGTAAACCATTGGAAATGAAAGTTTCATTTTTGTGATCTGATAAGCATACACCAATATACCTGCAATGTATAACACCATCAGCATGGATGAAAGGGTATAAAGTCCATAAAGTAGATAGGATTGTCCAATCAGTGTGGTCGAATAGAGGCCATCTCCAAAAAGATAACCGATTATACCATAATGAAATGGAATCTCGAGAAACAGTGTTGCTGCTTGGACGATTAGGACAATGAGTGCGGTAAAAATAAAGACTCTAAAAAATCGAGAAATATCTAAAACGGCGTGACGCTTACCGACGGTATAATGATATAAGTTCAGATTTAGAATACCGAAAAATACAATTTGAATACCATAAAGAATTTCGCTTTGATAGAGCCCCTGAAAAGAAGAACCAAAAAATGTTTGATTCCACGAGGTTTCATTAAAAAATAAGCGTATATAAAAAGCCCCCCAGAGGATTGCGCCGATGAGAATCTTATTGACATTACCGATGACTGGATTTTTTTGCATGTCATACCTTCCCCATCTTAAAATCTTGTTCATATTATATCACACATCTTTGTTAGATGTGTTTAAGAATCAAGAACTCAGACGAAAGACTGGGCTATGATTGTCTGATTTGAAAATATCCTGTATAATGTGACATGGATAAGAAAGGAATTTGTATGATAGAAAACAACGGACTTTCCTTGTTTATGACACTTTTAATCAATGATTATGGGCAAGATATTGCAAATACCATATGGGAACAAATCCAAGGAAAGCGTGTGGTTTCTTTTCGTGTCAATACACTTAAAGCGACTAAACAAGAGATTAGAGAAATTTTATTAACTAATGAGATAGACGTTCAGGAAGTTCCTTGGTATGAGGATGCATTTATTCTAAAAAATGGCGATGAACGGACACTTGAACGTCTTGAAATCTATCAACAAGGATGGATTTATCTTCAAAGCTTATCGTCAATGATTCCTCCGTTAGCATTGAATCCAAAACCGAAAACAGACATACTGGATATGGCTGCAGCTCCTGGAGGTAAGACCACACAAATCGCATCATTAACGCATAATCAAGCGTTTATCACCGCATGCGAAGCCCAACCTATTCGTGCAGAGAAGTTAAAATATAACCTTGATAAGCAAGGGGTGAAACATGTTCAACTCATTCAAAGTGATGCGAGAAGACTTGATGATTTTTTCAGATTCGATCAAATCTTACTCGATGCACCATGCAGTGGAAGTGGAACCATACTCATCTCAGACCCCAAGAGTTATCAGTTTTTTTCAGAGAAACTTATCAATAAATCGCATGAAACCCAAGTCGCTTTACTCGACAAGGCTTTACGATTATTGAAACCTGGACAAACCATGGTCTATTCCACATGTTCAATTTTAAGAAAAGAAAATGAAGACGTCATTCAAAAGATGATGAAAAGATATAAGATTGAAGTTGTCCCTATTGAAGGTTTTCAAAGTGATGAGATGAAAACATTACCTTCCACGATGGAACATGTAATGCTAATCGCTCCATCTTCCCTATATGAAGGTTTCTTTATCGCCAAGATCATGAAAAAATAAAAAGGGTACCCTAACGGGATACCCTGGCCACATCGTGGCTTTTTTTTATGCGTTTTCGAAGATTGCTACGATGGGAATTAAGAGGAAGGCAAGCCATGAAATGTGGAATGCGTTTGCAAAGTAGCCTACGGAAAAGAAAATGATAACTGCAAAGAATGGGATGAGTGCTGTCATTCTGAATTTATCGAAGAAGATGATGGCAAAAATAGGAATACCTAAGAAGACTTGCCATGCCCATGGCCAACCTTCAAATAAGAAATCTAGTGCGAGGAAGGCTGCGACTGCCGTAAGGACAACACCGGTCATAATGAGTGCTCGTTTACGATCATGAGCGTTCATATAATCAAAACCGATATGCATATCACCTAAAATCAGACTTAAACCCACAGGAAGAATGAACCCTAAGGCACCATAGCCCCATGAACCGTAGACATAGCCCATATAGAGATAAAATGCGATTGCAAGAATAAAGGATAGTTCATAGGCAATTTTTTTGGCCAGATTTTTCTCAAACAAAATACCTAACATAGGAATCATTAAGAAGACAAGCCATCCAGGATTCCATAAGTTATAGTAGAAACCTAGAAACAAGAACACAATCGTCGCAACAAAAGGTGAGATAGCAACAGGTAATTCTTTTGCTCCTGTATAAAGCAGAATCGCTGTCATGGGGATCGCCAAGAAAACGAGCCAACCAGGATGCCATAAACCAAAACCCCAACCAAGGATTAAAAAAGCGATGACTGAGAGGAAAGGCATTAAGGCAACCAATCCTTCTTTAAGACGCGTTTGCAATAGAATCGCAGTCATCGGAATGGCTAAGAATACCATCCATCCTGGATGCCACAAGTTTGCATAGAAGCCTAGAATAAAGAATGTAAGTACACTGATGAATGGCATGACTGCGATAATCTTTGTCTTAATATTCTTTTCTTTTTTACGCTGTAACGTATCTCTCAAATCATCAACGACATCCTTGGGTTCACCAAGCATTGCACAGACATCTTCATCTGATTTACCTGAAGCTTTGGCATCATCATATAGCTGTGAGTAATCGCTGATAATATCATCGATATCTTTCTGGGATGCTTGATACTCTTTTAAAGCTTCCCTTAATGCATTTAAATAGTTTTGTTTCATGAATGATTTCCTCCTAACAATGTAAAGACGCCTTGTAGAAATGAACGCCACTCGGTTTCATACTCATAAAGTTTCTTTTTGCCATAATCTGTAATACGGTAATACTTACGCGGTGCACCGATATTCGTTGTTTCGGTGTATGTTTCAAACATCCCTTGACCCGTAAGTCTTCTTAAAATGGGGTATACGGTGTTTTCATTGACATCAATCTCTTTAGATAATGTTTCAATCACTTCAAAACCATACATATCGTGATCGGAGATAATGCTCAAGATACACATTTCGAGAATACCCTTTTTGAATTGTGTATTCATGTGACCCTCCTTACTGTGTTTGACACACTAATACCTAAAATAAAAATTGTGAAAAAAAGTCATATAATCTTGTTTTTATGCCCCTAAATGTGATACTATATCACCAAACAAAGAAAGGTGATTTCAATGTTTAATCTACAAAATGCTGTTTACTATTACTATTATCGAAGATAAGAGGACTGCGAAGGCATTCCTTTTTCTGGTATGAAGGAACAGCCAAATCATGACTAAACATCATCCTTGGGGTTCCTCAGGGATTTTTTTATTTCAATAACGAGGAGATGACACTATGATTGTCCAGATGAAAAAAGGGTCTACTAAACGAGAGTATGACAAAATTGTTGAGTTTTTACAAGCAAAAAAATTAGAAATTAAAGATGTATCTTCAGATGAAGTTCGCGTGTTTGGGATTATAGGGGATACCTCCTCCTTAGATCCGTCTGATCTCTATGCATTTGAAGGTGTTAAAGAAGTCACTCGTGTATCGACACCATTCAAAAAAGCGAGTCGAAGTTTTAAAAAGCATGATACGATTATTAAACTAGGGGATGACATTGAAATTGGTGGTGACCAGTTTGTCGTTATGGCAGGACCCTGTTCAGTCGAATCCGAAGAACAACTTAGAACGATTGCTAAAGGCGTGAAAAAAGCAGGAGCCCATCTTTTGAGAGGTGGAGCTTATAAACCAAGAACTTCACCTTATGCATTTCAAGGTCTTGAACTTGAAGGATTAAAGCTTTTAAAAAAGATTGGTGAAGAGACTGGATTAAAGATTGTTACTGAAATTCCATCTGCCGATTTATTGCCCGTGTTTGAAGAGTATGTCGATGTCATCCAAGTCGGTGCACGTAACATGCAAAACTTTCATCTTTTAAAAGCTTTGGGGAAATCCACCAAACCTATCTTACTTAAACGAGGTTTATCAGCAACCATCGAAGAATGGTTGATGAGTGCTGAGTATATTATGGCTGGTGGAAATGAACAGGTCATCTTGTGCGAACGCGGCATTCGTACGTATGAAAAGTATACAAGAAACACATTGGACATCAGTGCAGTTCTCGCTGTGAAGGAACTCTCTCATCTCCCAGTCATCATTGATCCATCGCATGCTGCAGGACGTTGGAACATGATCGAAAAACTCTCATTAGCTTCACTTGCGGTAGGCGCACATGGGTTAATTGTTGAAGTGCATCATGATCCAGAACATGCTTTATCCGATGGAGCACAAAGCTTAAAGATCAAGAAGTTCCAAACCATGATGGAATCGTTAGAAAAAGTTGCTGATGTGCTTGGGATGCGAATGAAATGAAAGTTTTTATCGTTGGATTAGGATTGATCGGTGCATCCTATGCCGAAGGGTTGCACATCAAAGGTCATGAAGTTTATGGCTATGATAAAAATCCCGAATGGATGGAAAAAGGAATAGCATTGGGATTTCTTCAAAAAGAATCATCACTGGATAAACTTGGGACTGTCGATTTAATCATTTTAGCGCTCTATCCTAAAGATAATGTTGATTTTGTCAAAGCACATCAACACCGTATGACAAAGGGTCAAGTTTTATCTGATGTGAGTGGAACGAAATCATGGATGATGGCCGAAATTGAATCCATCTTAAAACCTGGAATTTCCTATACATCGATGCATCCTATGGCAGGTAGGGAAACATCGGGTTTTAATCATCGACATAAAGAGATGTTTCATAAAGCAAATTTAATGGTCGTCAAGGGCTCGCGAAGTTTAGATCATGATGAAGTCTTTTTGAACATCATCAAAAATGACTTAAAATTTGGTAAACTATTAGTGACAGATGCGAAAACACACGACCAATTAGTTGCATTTACCTCGCAATTAACCCATCTCATCGCGGTTAGTTTAATGCACACGGATCCACTCGAACATACAAAAGAAGCGACTGGAGATTCTTTTAGGGATCTGACAAGAATTGCGAAAATCAATGAAATCATGTGGAGCGAACTTTTTATGGAAAACAAAGAGGCACTTCTTCATACCTTAGATCTCTTTGAATCCACACTCAGTCGTGTTCGTTCCATGATAAAAGAAAACGATCAGGCATCACTGATGAAGTTTTTGAAGGAAGCGAAAGAAAAGAGGAAATCCTTTGATATCAATTAGCATGGCAGATTATGAGATCTATCTCGAATCGAATATCATCTATCATCTTCCTGAATACCTTAGAAAAATATATCACAGACGTGGTCTTTTTGTTGTGACTGATCGCCATGTCTACGATCTCTATCATTTGAAATTAGCTCATATCTTAAGTGAATATCAAGTTCAATTTGTCGTCATCGAACCCGGTGAAAAGAGTAAATCTTTCGAGGTTTATCGAAACGTCATTGATACGTTGATTGAAAAAGGCATTAAACGTACGGATCTTATCCTTTCGTTTGGTGGAGGAGTCGTCGGTGATTTAGCAGGTTTTGTCGCTGCCACACTATACAGAGGAATACCCTATGTGCAGATCCCGACCACGCTACTCGCCCAAGTAGACAGCAGTATTGGTGGAAAAGTAGGGATTGATTTGCCCTCAGGTAAAAATCTTGTTGGGGCGTTTTATCCACCTAAACTTGTGATTATCGACCCTGAATTATTGCATACACTCTCAGAACGTGAATATCGAAACGGACTTGCTGAAATGATAAAAGCGGGTCTTATTGGAGATAAAAAACTCTATCAATACCTATTAGTCCAAGAAAAAGTGAGAGAACAAGACATCGCATCGGCTATTCATGTGAAAAGAGAAGTAGTTTTAAGCGATCCTTATGATCATGGAGAACGTATGAAATTAAACTTTGGTCATACGTTTGGACATGCGATCGAAAAAAAGCATCACTATGAGACGTATTTACATGGAGAAGCTATCAGTTACGGCATGTTGATCGCATTAGAGATTGGCGTATTGATGAATGAAACCAAACCAGAGCTTTATGATGAAGTCAAAACGTTGTTACTTGATCGAAAACTCATCCATGAGCCTTTGCTACTCAAAGAAGATTATAAAGACCATATCATGCACGACAAGAAAATGACGGATGAGGGATTAAAATTTATTCTCGTTACTAAACCCGGTGAGGCGAAGATCGTCAATCTTAAGCCAGAGGATTTATTATGAACGTGATCATTCATCCCACTCCTTTACGTGGGAATCTTTCGGTCATCTCATCGAAATCTCTTTCTCATCGTTATGTGATCGCTTCAAGTTTAGCCAAAGGGACAAGTCATGTTCATCATGTACTTGATTCAGAAGACTTAGTTGCAACCAAAAATGCGCTCTCTCATTTTGGAATATCTTTTGATGGAAATCGTATTGATGGTGGGATCAAATCTTTTGATCAAAAAGAGATTGATTGTCATGAATCTGGATCCACATTGCGATTTATGATTCCACTCGCCATGTTATATGACGAAGATGTGACGTTTACCGGTCATGGAAGACTCCCGTTTCGTCCACTTGATGTCTATAAAGAAGTATTTGCCAAACAAAAACTCAGATTTGATCAACCTATGGATCGTGAGTTACCACTAACAGTCAAAGGTCCGCTCAGAGCAGGTCGATTTCAAGTCAGAGGAGATGTTTCTTCACAATTCATTACAGGACTACTTTTTGCACTCCCTCTACTAAATGAGGACTCAGTGATTGAATTAATCACACCTCTTGAATCAAAAGGCTACATCGATTTAACACTTGATGTCTTGAAATCCTTTGGCATAAAGATTTTAGATGTTCCTCCTTTTTATTACATCCCTGGAGGTCAATCTTATCAGGTTCGTGAATCATGGATTGAAGGGGACTATTCTCAAGCCGCTTTCTTCATGGTGGCAGGTGTTTTATCAGGACCGATCACGTTAAACAACCTTAATCTTTTCTCTAAACAAGGAGATAAAGCCATAATCCAAGTGTTACAAAAGATGGGAGCTCAACTTGAAATCGATGAAGTCAATCATCAGATCAAGGTATTCCCATCCATAACCAACGGCATAGACATCGATCTTTCTGATATTC
>CAYLLL010000004.1:0-19253 GCA_964384655.1 uncultured Mariniplasma sp.
TAAAGGAAAATCACCCATCGACCACTTAAGTTTTCGTGTGTGATTTTTATGGCTTAACTTTAAATATCAAGGGTTAACATGATATAATGTTAAGGTACGAAATGTAGGTGACTTTCCATGATACAGGTTAACAACTTAAGCTTTTCATATACACCCCATGATGAAGCCTTAAGAAAGGTAAGCCTTACGATAGAAAAAGGATCATGGGTCTCGATTATCGGTCATAATGGATCAGGAAAATCGACACTCTCCAAATGTTTAGTTGGCTTATTAGCACCCACGCAGGGTGAAATTTATATCGATGGTCTGAAACTAGATGAAACCCATCTTCCCGAGATCCGTAAAAAGATCGGGATTGTGTTTCAAAATCCAGACAATCAGTTTGTCGGTGTCACGGTGAAACATGACATCGCTTTTGGTCTTGAAAATCAATGTTTGGCCCCTGAGGTTATGAAAGAAAAAGTTATGCACTATGCGAAATTAGTAGGTATGGAAGGTTTTTTAGAGAAAGAACCCCATCATCTTTCAGGTGGACAGAAACAACGAGTAGCGATTGCAGGTGCACTCGCGATGGAACAAGACATTCTTATTCTCGATGAAGCGACCTCGATGCTTGATCCTGAAGGCACACGAGAAATCATTGAACTTATCAAGTATTTGAATACTGAACTCAATAAAACGATTATCACGATTACGCATGATTTATCTTTTGCTGGCATGAGTGATCGCTTAATCGTCTTAAAGGATGGCATGAAGATTTTAGAAGGCACACCTAAAGACGTATTCAAAGAAGAAGATTTGCTTAAATCTTCACATTTGGAACTTCCCTTTGGTCTACAACTCTACAATGAATTATCTCAAGATCCAAAGACGGATTCAGCATTATTGGAGGCGCTATGGGCATTCAATTCAACGATGTAAGTTTCGCCTATCGTGGCCTAAGAGTCAATTATGATGCCATTGGCCATATCAATTTAAACATCGATGCACAAGGTGAGTTCATTGCGATTGTTGGGCATACGGGTTCAGGAAAATCGACCCTCGTTCAGCACATGAATGCACTTCTTTTGCCTACGTCTGGTACCCTCAATGTGTTTTCGCAACAACTCCCCCCTAAGAAGAAAGAGAAAATCAATTTCTTGCGTCAAAAAGTAGGACTCGTCTTTCAGTTTCCTGAGTATCAATTATTTGAAGAAACGATTATCAAAGATATTATGTTTGGACCTAAGAACTTTCGTTCGACCGAAGAAGAAGCCAAAGAAAAAGCCATCAAGGCTGCTGAAGTCGTAGGGATTGATGCTTCACTCTTTGAACAATCCCCTTTTCGAATTTCAGGAGGTCAAATGCGAAGAGTCGCCATCGCTGGGATTTTGGCTATGGAGCCCGAAATTCTTGTTTTAGATGAACCCACACGCGGACTAGACCCCAAGGGAAGAAATGATTTAATGGCGATGTTCAAAGGTGTTCACGACAAAGAAAACAAAACCATTATCATGATTACCCATGATATGGATTTAGTCAGTGAATATGCAAAACGTGTCATTGTTTTAGATCAAGGAAAACTCGTCTTCGATGGAACAAAGGAAGCACTTTTTGAACATCCCAATTTTGAATCATTCCATTTGGATTTACCCACTCCATTAAAGATATTAAAGCATTTAGAAAAGCATGCAGGGATTCCCTACAAACCCGTCTATGATTACACCTCTTTAGTCAGTTATTTAAAGGAGGTGCCTCATGAATAATATTACGATTGGTCAATACATTCCAGGGACATCATGGCTCCATCGTCTCGATCCTCGCATCAAACTTTTTTCACTCGTGATCTTATTAGTAGCAACCTTCATTGTTCCTATATCTTCTGAACTTATCCCTATCTTAACGATGGCTGTCATTTTTGTTGGTGTGATGACATTGACCTGGACTTCTGGGATTCCGATGCGAAAAGTGCTCAATGGACTTCGTCCCATCGTCTTTCTGTTGACATTCACGTTCTTCATTCAACTCTTTTATGTAAAAACAGGAACACTTTTAACATCGATTGAATTTCACATCTCTGTGACAAGTTTAGTTGCTTTAGTTCTGTTTATCATATTCTATCAATGGTCTAAGGTTTATGTGAAGTTTCGTATTACCTATTTCTTTATCGCGGTGTTTGTCGTATTTTTCTTACAGTATTTACTTCCTTACGTGGGATTATTTTCCTATCGCTTAGATCTTTATGATCAAGGATTACTGAGAGCTGGATTTATTTTTATCCGTATTACGAATGTCATCATCATGACTTCTCTGCTCACATTCACCACTATGACCACAGATCTCAATTACGCGATTGAATCTTTATTGAAACCTTTGAAATGGATCAAGGTTCCAGTCGATGTCATCGCGATGATGTTATCATTAACCCTACGGTATATCCCAACCCTTTTAGGTGAAACCGAGAAAATTATGAAAGCTCAAGCTTCACGAGGTGTTGACTTTAAAGAAAGTAAGTTTAAAGATAAAGTGATTCAAATCATCTCACTCCTCATTCCTGTGTTTGTCATCTCGTTTAAGAGAGCCGAAGATTTAGGAAATGCAATGGAAGTTAGAGGGTACGTCATCGGTGCGAAACGGACGAAGATCGATCAATTTTCGATTGGATTTACCGATGTGTTCTCAGTGATCGTCGTAACACTCTTTTTAGTAGCTGTCATCTTATCCATGGTGATGTTATGAGATATAAAGCTGTGGTGAGTTATGATGGCACACAGTTTGATGGGTGGCAGGCACAAACCAACGGTGTCGGGATTCAATCCATCATTGAACGTGCAATGCGCTTAATGACCCAACAAGAGATTAAAATACATAGCGCAGGTCGAACAGATAAAGGTGTTCATGCCATCGGACAAGTGTTTCATTTTGATACGGATATCGATTTGGATAGTGAGACATGGGTTCGCGGAATCAATGATCGCATGCCACATGACATTAGAATGAAGAGAGTCACAAAGGTAAAGCAAGACTTTCATGCTCGGCATTCAGCAAAATCCAAGGTCTATAAGTATATCTTAGCCAAGAAACCCTCTTCACCCTTCACCAAAAGTTTTGAAGTCTATATTAGAAATCTGGATGTTGAACCCATGAAAGCAGCGTTACCCGATTTTGAGGGAACCCATGATTTCAAAGGATTTTGTCAAAAAGTTCCAGGTAAACCCACGATGAAGACCATTTATTCAGCATCATTCAAAGAAACAAAAAAGCACTATATTTTCACCTTTCACGGCAATTCATTTTTAAAATATATGGTTCGGTCCATGATGGGAACACTCATTCAAATTGGGCTTCATCGTAAAGATCCTACCATTGTGAAAACTATCCTAACCACACAAGATCGACATCTTGCAGGAAAAACCGCAGAAGCACGCGGTCTATTCCTCGTTAAAATAAACTATAGATAATGATATAATAAAGCCAAGGAGTGATTCTTGATGTTCATAACATTTGAAGGTGGCGAAGGCACCGGGAAAACCACACTAATCAAAGATATCAAACAGCGATTGAGTGATCGTTTTTCAGTCGTGACCACCCGTGAACCCGGAGGATCGCTCATCACTGAAGCGATTCGTGATATCATTTTAAATCCTAAATATTTAGGAGTTACACCTTATACAGAGGCCTTACTCTTAGCAGCTTCTAGAGCCCAACATTTAGATGAAGTCATTTTGCCTGCTCTTAAGGAAGGACACGTTGTCTTATGTGATCGCTTCATTGATTCATCGCTCGCTTATCAAGCCTATGCAAGAGATTTAGGGTTTGATTTTGTGCTTGCGATCAACAGGTATGCGGTTGAGAATATGCCTAACCTCACGTTTTATATCGATTTAGATCCAAAAATTGGATTATCTCGAATTGCACATCGTGAAAAATATGATCGTTTAGATCAAGAAGCTAACAATTTCCACAATAAAGTACGCGAAGGTTATCTTGAAGTGGCTAAAATGTATCCCAAACGTATTGTCACCATCGATGGGACCCAAACGATTGCGGCGATTGAAGATCAAATTGTTGATGTTATTTTATCTCGCCTATGAAGCGCGCGTACCATTTTTTTAAGCAGACGATTCAAAAAAATCGTCTCGCCCATCTTTATCTGATCGTTGGACCTAAAGGTTCAGGAAAAGCACAACTCGTCGATGATGTTGCGTATTTGATTTTGAATCAAGGACGACCTGAATCCCCTCATTTAAAACTCCAGATTAAAGAGCGTAAGCTACAAAACATGATCGTGATTGAGCCTGAAGGTTTAACGATTAAAAAGGAACAGATTATTCAACTTCAATCCGAGTTTTCCAAAACTGCACTCGTCAGTGGTCCAAGAATCTATGTCATCAAAGGCATCGAAAAAATAAGTCAAGCTGCTGCCAATTCCTTACTTAAGTTTATGGAAGAACCTGCAAGCAATCTCGTGTTTGGATTCCTGCTTTCTGAAGATAAGGATTCTGTCCTTCGTACGATTCAATCACGTTCACAAGTCATCACATTAAAGAGCATGGACGAAGATGATCTTGAACAAGAACTTCTCAAACTAGGTGTTGATGAAAAAGTAGCCACACTCGCGCCTTATTTAACCAAGAATATTGAAGAAGCGACGCTACTCGCGGAAAATCCTAATTTTCTTGAATTGATCGGTTTAATTGAAGACATGGTTTCATTATGGGATAAAAAGGAGATTACCTTCCCCATTCATTTTGCAGGAAAGACAGGATTTCTCTTGCAAGATCGTGAGTTCTTTATGGATTTCTTGGAACTCGTTTTACTTTATTTCTTAGATCTCGTACATTATCGTGCACATCAACCGATTACCTATAAGTTTTTAAGAGAATACATTCAAATCCAATCTGACCGCATGCAGGTCAAAGAAGTCAATGATTTAATCGAGACCATTCAAACGGTTTTACACCAACAATCATATAATATTAACTTAGATTTAGCACTGGACCATCTATTTTACACACTAGAAAAGAAGAGGTGAGGTCATGAAGGTTGCGTTAGTTCAATTTAAAGAAGCAGGAAAGAAATACTACTTCTCATATGAAGGCATCCAAATCGTCGAAAATGACCTCGTGGTTGTCGAAACATCACGAGGAATTGAAATAGGAAAAGTAT
Organism: uncultured Mariniplasma sp.; assembly: GCA_964384655.1. Lineage (GTDB taxonomy): Bacteria > Bacillota_I > Bacilli_A > Acholeplasmatales > Acholeplasmataceae > Peloplasma. The sequence continues at coordinate 5,149 of CAYLLL010000004.1, forward strand.
ACTTGTTTAAAGAAGTCGCTGAGACAGATTTAACAGCAGAATTGAAACCCATCTTGCGTAAAGCCACAGATAACGATATCCAAGATGATGCATTCAATCAAACGTTAGAGCCTGCAATCGTCGAAAAATCGAAAGTTCTCGCTAAGCAAAATGAGCTTGATATCAAGGTCTTAGGCGCAGAATATACTCTCGACCGCAAGCGGCTTTTAATCTACTTTGAAGCAGAAGCCAGAGTGGATTTTAGAAATTTGGTGAGAGATTTATCCGAAGTCTATCATACGCGCATTGAGCTCAGACAAATTGGACCCAGAGATGCTGCAAAAATGATTGGTGGCATCGGACCCTGTGGACTCATCTTGTGCTGCAATACCTTTATTGGTGAATTTGATACCGTCTCCATTAAGATGGCAAAAAATCAAAACATTGCTCTCAATCCTCAAAAAATCAGTGGAATTTGTGGCAAACTTCTCTGTTGTATTAAATATGAAGATGATGTTTATACGGAACTCAAACTCACGATGCCTGACTTAAAAGAACGTGTGACAACCCCTAAAGGTTCAGCTACCGTGGTTGAACTCAATATCATCGGACAAAAAGTTAAAGTATCTTATCCCGAAAACGGAGGCTATGAATGGCTTCAACTGAAGGATATTGTGCGAGGATAGTATGTTACGCACGCTTCTTGGCACCGATCTTTGGATCGAGCAAAATTCACGACAAGCTTTCAATCTCGATACGATTTTGTTGCAGCATTTCGCCAAAATTCCAGTCAAAGCGAAGACTGTTCTTGATGTGGGGACCGGTGTTGGACCCTTGATGCTCTATTTATCCAAAAAGACTCAAGCGAAAATCATCGGAGTCGAAATTCAAGAATCCCGATATCTTCAAGCATTAAAGAATATCAAACTCAATCATCTAGAAGAACAATTGTCATGTATACACCAAGATATCAAAGATGTGACGATGAAAGATGTGGATGTCATCGTCACCAATCCCCCCTTCTTTAAGACCTCTGAAACGTCAAATAAAAGCGAAGATGAAGAAGATTTGATTGCACGTCATGAGGTGACGCTGACGTTAGAAGAGCTGATTCAAGCATCCTCGAGACTTCTTAAGTTTGGTGGATACTTAACGATGATTCATCGTCCAGATCGATTTGCTGAAATGGTGGAACTACTCAATCGCTATGACTTTTCTGTCAAACGGATTCGTATGGTTCATCCGTATCTCAATCATCCTGCCAATCATCTTTTGATTGAAGCGATGAAACATGGAAATCCTGGAATGAAGGTTGAACCCCCTTTGATTTTATACGTGGATAAACATATTTTGACCAAAGAAATGGTCGATATTTATGGAGGTCGTTAACATGTTATTATCCTTATTAACAAGAAAAGATAAACTCAAATTTCTTGATCTCGCCATGCACATGGTATCTATTGATGGTGAACCCACAGAACTTGAACAACGTTTGCTCAATATCATGCTCGCCGAGGTCGGAGACGGGATTGTGAAAGAGTATCAATTTGCACTATCTAAAGATATGGAAGAAACGATGCATTACTTTGAAGAAAGCAATCCCACGGTGAAAAACATCATCTTTTTAAACTTGGTTAAAGTGGCCATGAGTGATGAGTTTTATAACACGACAGAGCATTTTTTCTTGGAATCGATTCGTGATAAATTTGGGATTTCTGAAACAAAGAAACTTCAGCTTATGCGACTAGTCTATCAAGAACGCGATTTAAGAGAACGTGCAAAACGCGTGGTGTCTCACTGATATGCAAAAGAGTTTTCAGGAGTCAAAGCCTTCACTCTATATCGTTTCAACACCGATTGGAAATTTAAAAGATATGACATTTCGTGCGGTTGAAATCTTAAAAGAAGTGGATCTTATTTTAGCAGAAGATACCAGAACATCTTCAGTCCTCATGGCATATCATCAGATCAAAAAACCACTCATGAGCTATCATGAGTTCAATAAAAATGAGAAAGAAGATCAGATCATTTCCTTTCTTCAAGAAGGAAAAAATATAGCATTAATCAGCGATGCGGGAACCCCAGGGATCAGTGATCCAGGGTATGAGATCATCAAGCGCGTCATTGATGAAGGGTATCATGTGATTTCCATTCCTGGTGCAAGTGCGATGCTTGCTGCACTTGTGACATCTGGTTTGATCATTCAACCTTTTACGTTTATCGGATTTCTTCCAAGAAAAGTCACAGAACAAAAGATGATCCTTGAATCTTATAAAGGACGCATGGAGACATTAGTCATCTATGAAGCGCCTTCAAGAGTCTCAAAAACTTTAGAGGTGATCCATCAGGTTCTTGGGGATAGACGATTATCGATTCACCGAGAAATGACAAAAGCGTTTGAAACCATTATTCGAACGACATTATCTGAAGCGTTAACGATGGAGATGAATCCTAAGGGAGAATATGTTCTCATCATTGAAGGCAAAGAAGAAAATCAAGAACCCATGCTTGATGTTGTTGAACATTATGAAGAGTTGATCAAAGCAGGTTATCCTAGTAAAGAAGCGATGAGAATTGTTGGACAAGCCCATCAACTCTCGAAGAATGATGTGTATAAGCGCGTAAAAATTGAAAGAAAAATCTCTTGATTTTTTTAAGCGATAGACTATAATAGATATGTACATAGGCAATGAGAAAAAGAGTAATCTTTTGGCGGCAATCAGAGAGATCACGGGTGGTGCAAGTGATTCAGAGCAGAAGATGAAGATGATTTTCGAGCCTTTTGGTCGATACGTAGACCAAAACGTTTTCCGCGTTAAGGATTTAAGTGCTGGAGCAATCCAGAACTAAGGTGGTACCGCGACGTTTTCGTCGTCCTTAGATGTCATTTAAGGACGGCGTTATTTGTTTATTTAGGAGGGATTATCATGACAAAAAAACCATTTTATTTAACGACAGCCATCGCATACGCTTCAGGGATTCCGCACATCGGGAATGTCTATGAAGCCATTTTGGCGGACGCCATCGTCCGCTTTAAGCGTTTAGATGGATATGATGTCTTTTTTCAAACAGGCACGGATGAACACGGCCAAAAGATTGAGGGTAAAGCATCCTTAAATGAACTTTCCCCACAAGCCTTTGTCGATCACATCGCAGGAGAGATCAAACGGATCTATGATAAAGTTCATGTTTCCTACGATCAATTCATTCGAACCACGGATTATGATCATGTGGCCTCAGTCCAAGCCATCTTTAAAAAGCTCTATGACCAAGGGGATATTTACCTTGGGGAATACGAAGGATGGTATTCGGTTGCTGAAGAAGCATTCATCGCTGAAAAAGATATCGTTGATGGCAAAGGACCTAACGGTGATGTTCCCGTATGGACCAAGGAGGCTGCATATTTCTTAAAGCTTGCGCCTTATCAAGAACGTTTGCTCAAACACATTGAAGAGCATCCTGAGTTTATTGAGCCTGAAGCGAGAAGAAACGAAATGATTCAAAATTTCTTAAAAGAACCACTTCCCGATCTATCCGTCTCCAGAACATCGTTCAAATGGGGTGTTCCTGTTGAGTTTGATCCAGGTCACGTCGTGTATGTATGGATTGATGCGCTATCCAACTATATCACTGGGCTCGGGTATCACCCCGATCACCCATCCACGGATGCTTTCCTTAAATATTGGCCAGCTGATGTGCATCTCATCGGAAAAGATATTTTGCGTTTCCATACGATTTATTGGCCGATTATTTTAATGGCTCTCGGTGTTGAGTTACCCAAGAAAGTCTTTGGACATCCATGGGTTCTCGTCAATAAATCGAAGATGAGTAAATCAGTGGGAAACACGATGTATACAGACGATTTAGTTCGTTATTTCGGTGTGGATCCCATTCGTTATTATGTCTTGCATGAAATTCCATTTTCAGCAGATGGCAACATCACGTATGAACTCGTCATTGAACGAAACAATTCTGATCTCGCGAATACCATTGGAAATTTAGTCAATCGTACGATTGGTATGGCATATAAGTATCGTGAAGGATTGATTAAAAAAGTCATCTTAGATGAACCTTTTGAGTTATCGCTCAAAGAAAAGGCTTTGGAGGCACTTCCCAATATTCGTAACTATATGGATCAGCTCCGCGTGTCAGACGCGTTAGAAGAAGTGGTTAAGCTTGCACGCTTCGCGAATAAATACATTGATGTCAGTGAACCTTGGGCACTTTTTAAGAATCCAGAAAAGCAGCATATTTTAGATCATGTGCTTTACCAATTAGTCGAAACTATTCGTTACGTAGCGGTTTTACTCCAACCCTTTATTCCAGAGACATCAAAGCGGATTGCAAAACAACTCTTAATTAATGACTTAAGTTTTGAATCGATCAACCAATTTGGGGAATATCCAGAACAGACGCTTGGAAAAGCTGAAGTGCTTTTTGAACGTTATGATCCAGCGAAAAAGCTTGAGGAGATTCTTCGTGATCAAAATGAATAAAATCAAAGCATGGATGGCTACTGATGCCTTCAAACAAAAGATTTGGCCAGAGACTCAACGACTCCTCGCAGTCGTCGTCTTTACCATTATCTATGGGATCGGTGTTGCCTGGTTTCTTGAAGCGTCCGTGGTACCTCTTTACACAGGAGGAATTCCAGGGGTAGCACAGCTCGTCAGAGATGCGTTTTATGTCTGGTTTCAAATTGACTTAGGTCCTTACTTTTTGGGGTGGTTCGTGATTATTGCCAATATTCCGATTTTATTGATTGGTTGGTTTGGTGTGTCACATCGTTTCACCATACATAGCATTATCTCGATATTACTTCAAGCGTTCATTTTATCATGGATCCCAATTGTTAATATGGGATTAAATGATCGTGGGGATGCCCTTGCTGCTGCAGTCTTAGGTGGCTTGTTGATTGGTATTGGTGGAGGTGGAGCCCTTCGCTACGGCACATCTACGGGCGGACTCGATATTATTGCACAATATTTATCATTTAAAAAAGGAAAATCCGTCGGATTTATTTCTATGGTGTTAAATGTGGCGATTGCGATTCTTGGGGGATTGATTGTCGGCGGACATGAAAGCCCATCAGGAGAAATTATAGCCGGTGGTGTGATCGCTTCTTATACGGTGATTCGTATCATTATTTCGACGATCATGACTGATCGTATGCACACATCCTATCATTTCTTATCGGTAGATATTATCACCGCGGTTCCTCAAACACTCGTCGATCAAATTTTGCATAAGATCTATCGTGGGGTGACTCTGATGAAAGTTGAAGGGGCGTATTCACATCATGAAAAAACGCTTATTTACGTCGTCATTTCCTCGTATGAACTTCATACATTGGTTGGACTTGTGAAGTCTGTTGATCCCAATGCGTTCATCGTGACACGACCTGTGAAAAACGTCTTTGGGAATTTTAAACGTAAAACGATTGCTTAAAGGAGTGTTTGCTCCTTTTTGTTTTTCCATCAGATTTGTCAAAATCCAAAGAATCTTGTAAAATAGGATTAATCGAGGTGACATTGTGATCTATACGATAACCTTGAATCCTTCACTCGATTATAAAATTAAAGTGGATGGATTTCAAGAAGGGGAATTGAATCGATTTCGAAAAGCGAGCATCAGCTCTGGAGGTAAAGGGGTCAATGTCTCCATTGTTTTATCACGTCTAAAGACACATTCAGAAGCGATTTTATTTGTCGGAGGATTTACAGGACAAAAACTGATCGAAGACATTAATCAAGATCACGAGGTGACGTTAGATCCCATTTGGATCGATCAAGACACCCGAATTAACATCAAACTCTCTTCAAAAGTCGAAACAGAACTTAATCACTGGGGACCTCATGTGAAAGATGAGCAGTTTGAAGTTTTACTTGCGAAGATCGAAGCGATGAACGAAAATGATTTGGTCATTCTCGGGGGTTCTGCACCTTATGGACAGCGTGATGCGTTTCAGCGCATTGCTGAACTCTGTTATAAGAAGAAGATTCCTTTTATCATGGATACCCCAGGGGAAGCGTTTCCCCAGTTCATCGATTTTAGACCATTGATGATGAAACCCAATTTAAAGGAATTAAACGATTATCTTCTCATGGATTTAACGGAGATTAAAGATATTATCCTTCATGCACGTCAGCTCAATTATCGAGGTGTCAAGCATGTGGTGATCTCACTTGGTAAACGAGGGGCATTATACGTCGATGACTTACATGCCTATCATGCTAAAGCTATCGAGGGGGAAGCTCAGTTTACCACAGGTGCAGGAGACTCGATGGTTGCAGGATTTGTTCATGAATACTTAAAAACTGATGATCCCATTCAAGCGTTTAAATTTGGGGTGGCAGCTGCATCAGCCACCGTATTTTCAGGAAGACTAGCGACACCAAGAGATATCCAAAAATATGTTAAAAAAGTCATAATAGAGGAGATTGTCTATGACCATTCATGATTTGATTCATCCAGGGTATATCAAACTTGATTTAGTGGCACAAAACAAAATGGATGTGATCGATCAAATGATTGACATCTTGTACCAACATCACGCCATTGATGATATACAAGGATTTAAAAACGATGTATTAGACCGTGAATCCATCAGTTCAACAGGGATTGGTTTCGGGATAGGAATCCCTCATGCGAAATCGGTCCACGTGAAGATTCCCTCATTGATATTCGCGAAAAGCAGTGAAGGGGTTCCCTTTGATTCGTTTGATGGAAAAGATGCACATCTCTTTTTTCTCATCGCGATGCCTGAAGATGGAACCAATGCCCACCTTAAAGTTTTAGCGATGCTTTCAAGAAAGTTGATGCACGAAGATTATCGAGAAGCACTCTTTGAAGCTGGGTCTATCGATGAGACTTTAGACCTTATCTACACCATGACTTACTGAAAACTCGTGAAAGAATCATGAAAGAAAATGCATTATCCAATCAATAAAAAATAAAAACGCTTACTTTTTCAAATTTACATAAAGCCCCTTTACATCGAAAAAGGGGTTTTGTTATAATGGCTATGTATTCAATGTATCGTATAATCGACCTGATGTGGAGGTCAAGTTTCTACCGCGATTCCGTAAAATTCGCGACTACGATATGAAAACATCTTTTTCTCGTTTTCATATGGTAAACCACATCGTTTGTGTGGTTTTTTCTTTTGTTTTTTTTAAAACATACATATGAATACAAAAACAAAGAAAAAGGAGATTGAACATGGAGTTCATCAAAAAGTATTTCCGTATTGAAGAACGGGGCACGACCATCCGTACTGAACTTTTAGGTGGTTTAACAACCTTCCTAACGATGGCGTACATTTTATTTGCTAACCCTGGTCTTATGAGTGGTTTTGGTGCAGTTGACGGTCTTGATGCCAATGCAGTATTCTTAGCAACCGCACTCGCAGCAGGTTTAGCAACCCTCGCGATGGGATTATTCGCGAAGTTACCAGTTGCTTTAGCACCTGGTATGGGTCTCAACGCATTCTTCTCATTTACCATCGTCTTAGGGATGGGTTATTCTTGGGAAGAAGCACTTGCCGCAGTTTTAGTTTCTGGTGTCTTATATTTAGTGATTACCCTTCTTGGTGTGCGTCAAAAGGTTGTTGCAGCCATTCCACAATCCTTAAAATATGCGATTGGTGCCGGAATCGGTTTCTTCATCGCGTACATTGGATTAGTCAATGTTGGGATCGTTATTAACACAGGTGGTACTACCACATCACTTGGTGATTTAACAACACCCGTCGCATTACTTGCACTCTTTGGCATCATCTTAACGATGGTCCTTCTTGCATTAAAGATTAGAGCCGCTGTTTTCTTCGGTTTAGTCATTACTGCTGTTGTTGGCTTAGTTGCTGGTTTCATTTTCCCAGATGCACAAGGTCTTCCTGTTTACACATCGTTTATCGGTTCTGTTCCTTCATTAGCCCCAACTTTTGGTAAAGCATTTAGTGGCATTGGTGGATTATTATCACAACCTGCAGGTTGGTTTGCAGTCTTTGCATTCTTATTTGTCGACTTCTTTGATACTTCTGGAACACTTATGGCAGTCACTGGTCAAATGGAACATGTCACAGAAGAAGATTTACAAAACGCGAATATCGTTGACTCCACTGCAACCGTTGTTGGATCCGTCTTAGGTACTTCAACCGTTACGTCATACATCGAATCACTTTCTGGTGTTGGTGCTGGAGCTCGTACAGGTTTAGCATCTGTTGTTACCGGTGTCCTCTTCCTACTCTCTATTTTCTTATCACCTCTTTTAACACTTGTTACATCAAGCGTTACCGCTGCTGCAATGGTCATCGTTGGTACGATGATGGCTGCATCTATCGGTAAGATTGAATGGGATAAATGGCAGATTTCCATCGCAAGCTTTATGACGATTTTAGTGATGATCTTGTCATACTCGATTTCTGATGGTATTGGCTTCGGTTTCTTAACCTACGTTGTTGTTATGTTAGCAAGCAAGAAGGGTAAAGAAGTTAGCCCACTTCTCTATGGAGCGACTGCATTATTTATCGCATATATCGTCTTCCTAAACGTTCTATAAAAAATCATAGTTCTGAAGCCTCGTGAAAGCGAGGCTTTTTCTTTTTTGCCATAGAAGACGAATGTACTTTGTGCTAAAATGAGGGCATAGCAGAAAAGAAGAGGTCATCTTATGCCCCAAATTTACGGTATTGAACATATTCTATATCTCTTAATCGTTATTCCGCTGATGGTAATCACGACGGTATGGATAAAGAAAAAAGCTACGAGTGAAGAAAAACTTCAAAGAATCATCAAAATCATCGGTATCCTTGGATTGATTGCGATCACAGCGAACCGGATTTCGGTGAGTTATTTAAGAGACGGATTTGATAAAATTCTTCCCGGCACCTTTTGTGGAACATCGAGTTTAGTCCTAGCACTTTCAGCAATCCTCCTAAAAAAAGATTCACTCGTGTTTCATTCAGTGGTTTATCTGGGTCTTTTAGGGGGATTATTGTCCATTTTCTATCCTGAATTCATTGGTCAAGGACCCACCTTCTTTTATCCGATGACCATCACAGCGATGATTCATCATACAATCATGGTCTATTTAGCGTTTGTCATCATCGCGTTTGGGTACATCAAACCAAGCTTATCCAAATGGAAATATTTACCATTGGGTTTAAGTTTTTATATGTCCTATGGTTTATTTTTGATTACTGTTTTAGGTTACCAAGATGCCATGTATATTTATGAACCCATTCTTCCAGATACCTTTCTAAACTGGGCTGGTTTAGGCATGATCTGGTTTCCTATTCATGCAATCTTTTTATGGATTTGGGATCGATATCTCTATAAAATCTTTCCATTAAACCGTTTTTCATCGCCTCTTTGAGGCGTTTTCTTTTGAGATCATCCAAGAATAGACTATGATTGGGGTAGGAGGTATGCTCATGTTTACGCAAATTCAACCCTTTGTACCTACAATTGATTATGAGATCAGCAAACAATTTTATCTTGATCTAGAGTTTGAAATCATTTACGAAGACTCACAACTATGTCTTTTCAAGAAAGATCGAATAAGTTTCTTTATTCAGCGTGCCTATGTGAAAGAATGGGCAGAAAATACGATGTTTCAACTCTATCATTCATCTTTAGACGAGTTATATCAAAAAGTCAAAGCATTGCAAGATCGTTATCCGATGATAAAAACGAAAGAACCCTTTCAAGCCGATTATGGCTACACCTTTCATCTTCTTGATCCTGCCGGTGTCTTATGGCATATCACAGATCCCAATAAAAAAAGATGAGTCCATGGATCTTATGGATTCATCTTTTTATTTGACTTTTGAATGATTTATTCGTGTTTAGGACCAATCTTTTCGATACCCGTAATGATTTGGTTCAGGATAATACCTACGAGCGCTGCAAAGCTCATGCCGGATAGACCTGTGGTAGAGGTAAGATTGAGAACAGCTCCTCCAAGACCTATCACGAGCATCGTTGAGACAATGATCAGATTCTTCATATTTCCTAAATCCGTACGATCCTTGATCAAGATCTTCACACCATTAGCTGCGATCAACCCGTATAAGACAATGGTCATCCCACCGATCACTGCCCATGGAATACTGTTGATGAAGGCTTGTATGTAACCAAAGAATCCTAGTAGAATCGCGAAGACTGCGGCTAGACCTGTGACCCAGACTGAACCGACTTTGGTAATCGCAACGACCCCTGTATTTTCCCCATACGTTGTATTCGCGGGTCCACCGAGTGCTGCAGCAACGAAGGTTGCTAGACCATCCCCAAGAAGGGTTTTATCGAGACCTGGATCTGTAAGGAAATCGCGTCCTGTAATTTCACCTAAAACGACGTGATCACCGATGTGTTCAGCAATCGTCACAAATGCGAGTGGAGCAAACATTAGAATCGCACCAAACTCTAACTTATACGTTCCGATAAATGAGAAGTTAGGGAACTGGAAGAAGCTTACACCTGCAAAGACATCACGTAAGTTCACAAGTCCTACGATAACAGCGGCGATATACCCTACGATAATCGCGATTAAGAAGGGAACGATACGGATGAATCCCTTCGCTTTTGTCGATAAGATCACAACAGTGATAAAGGATATAAACGCGACTAAAGGCACTTTCCATCCCTGAGAGCCATCAAAACCAGCGGAACCCACTGCGACTGGTGCTAACGTCATCCCAATGATAATAATCATCGGTCCAACAACGACAGGTGGAAGAAGTTTCTTCAACCAACCGCTACCTACAAAGCGGATGACTGTAGCGACAATCACGTAAATTAAACCGACAACCATAAGTCCCATATAGGCTGCTGCAGGACCTGCGGCACTGGCAACGGCTGCACTGATGGCAGGGATATAAGCAAAGCTACTTCCTAAATAGACGGGAACCTTCGCTTTAGTACATGCGATATAGATCAATGTTCCAATCCCACTCGCTACAAGGGCAACCCCAACGTCAAGTCCGGTCAATAAGGGAACTAAGACGGTGGCTCCAAACATTGCAAAGACATGCTGTAAGCTTAGGACGATCCAACTGCCTACCGATTTTGGTTTCTCTTGAATACCAACAATCATACCATTTTCATTCATGTTTCTTCTCCTTGGATTAAATTTTCAAGGCCTTTAGCAAAAAAGACACCCACAGGTGTCCTTCAAGCATAGGTATAGTGATGAGTTACCTTGTTATGCTCACGGGCATAGCTTAAAGGACCTTTACTGTTACAAGTATATCATGATTTTTTTAGAAAACAACCCCTAAAATATGTAAAAAATGATATGATGAAATTGGTGATAACATGAAGGAAATAATGAACAGCGAACAACTCTCTCGAACACTCAAGCGAATGACTCATGAGATTATTGAAAGACACAATGATTTAAAGGATATCGTTTTAGTGGGAATCATGAAAAAAGGTGTTCCTATCGCAGAGACACTTAAAGACAACATGAAACGGTTTGCCGATATCGACATCCCGGTTTTTTCACTTGATATCCATGCATACAGGGATGATTTAGAAAATAGGGTCAATCCACCAAAACAAGTTCTCCCCATCCATCAAAAACACGTCATCTTAGTCGATGATGTCTTATATACTGGGCGTAGCGTGCGTGCCGCCATGGATGCATTATCGGATTATGGTAGACCTCAACAGATTGAACTAGCGATCGTAATCGACCGAGGACACCGTGAACTTCCGATTCGTGCAGACTACATCGGAAAAAATATTCCGACAAGTAAGCTTGAAAAAGTGATTGTTGATTATGACAAAAAATGCGTTTATCTCGAGGAAAATCAATGAATAAAAACATATTAACGACACATCGTTTGGTTTTAACACCGATTGAAGTGAGTGATGCACCCGATATATTTCATCATTTTAATGCAAAAGTGACAACCTATATGTATCCAAAACCAGCATTGATTATCGAAGATACATTGAACTTTATCCACTATTCAATCAAATTAAGAGAAGAAAAAAAGGAAATTGTTTGGGTTGCACGAAAGAAAGATACGCATGAATTTGTGGGGTGTATGGGACTTCACCAAATGAACACGCAAACACCTGAGTTGGGTATTTGGATCCAAGAGGGCATGTTTGGTCAACATTTGGGACTAGAAGGAATGAGCGAAATCATCGTATATGCAAGAAAATTTTTGCCCCATCAATACTTGGTTTACCCAGTCGATCGACGAAATTTCGCTTCACGTAACATTCCTGAAACCCACGGAGGAATCATTAAAAAGGCGTATCAAAAGATTGGAGCTTCGGGAAATCATTTAGACATCATCGAATATTGGATCTACCCTGAAACACCTAAGGATTACCATTTCCCCACCCTTTTATTTCAAGGTGATTCCATCACCGATTGTGGGAGAAAACGACATAGCTATTATGACTTAGGGAACGGTTATGTTAGTCAAATCATGCCTCTATTACCCCATACAGTGATCGTCAACCGGGGCATTAGTGGAGACCGTACCAATGAACTACTCTTAAGATGGCAAGAAGATGTCATCCAAGTCAAACCCGATATCTTATCACTGCTTTGCGGGATTAATGATGTATGGCATTATTTCAAGTGGAATAAACCGACATCCCCTGAGATGTTTGAAGAGAATTACCGGAAACTCATCGAGTGGGTCAACCATGAGTTACCCGAAACAAAGATGGTCTTAATCGAACCCTTTGGTTATCCCATTGGTGAGCTAGATCCCTCATGGGAACCCATGATTGAAGCATTAAGAAAGATTGTCAAGCGCTTATCAATCGAATATAAATTATCACATATTCCGATGAACCAATATATGCAAGAATGGAAAAAGCAGATCCCGATGGAAGACATTCTTCCTGATGGTGTTCATCCCTCACCCCTCGGGCATAAACTTATGGCCGACGTCATCAAAAAAACCATGCGTCAATTATTGATGGAGTATCAACTCGATCAATGTCATGAATAAGCACTAATTGTCATTAAAAACAAAGGAGTGTGGCCCCATGCTAAGACCTAAAACCAAAGATGAACTGATCAAAATGAGTCATGAAAGCTTTCAAATCATCAAGGACATGATTGATGTCTTACCCGCAAAAGAACGGGTAAAAACGTATCATACTAAGGAAAGAGATAAGAATTTAAGAGACATTCTTTTTCATTTGCATGCCTGGCATAGATTGCTTTTAAAATGGTTTCAAATCGATGCAGAAGGGGGTCATCCCGTATTACCTGAATTAGGATATTCATGGGAACATTTGGATGAACTCAATTATGAATTCTGGCTTGAAGGACAACAACATCCCTTTATGGATGCCCTCGAACTCTTTGAAAATTCCCATCATGAATGCATGGAATTTGTCCAATCCCTAAGTGAAGAATCCATCCTCACTCCTCATGCATTTAAGTTTTCAAAAAACCCAGTGATGGGGTTACTCGATGGGTGCATGTCAGATCATTATCATTGGGCGATCGAACAAATCAAGCAAAATCATCCGTTCAACGGCGAGTAAATCACTCGCCTTTTTTATCTTCGTATTTTCCCTTCATTATCACATAAAATCGTTGATAAACCAGGGGAAAACTGTTGACAATTTCTATTGAATATAGTAATATGACATAGGTACATGTTTTATCCACGCATAGCCCTTAAATTCAAATACACGAATATAAGGAGAATATTGAATGAAAACTTTTATGGCAAATGCACAAACGATCACTCGCAAGTGGTACGTTGTCGATGCTGAAGGCAAGACTTTAGGTCGCTTAGCGACACAAGTTGCCACTGTATTACGCGGGAAGCATAAACCCACCTACACTCCTCATGTAGACTGTGGCGATTATGTCATCGTTGTCAATGCAGACAAAATTGAATTAACAGGTAAGAAATGGAATCAGAAGAAGTATTATACGCATTCTGGTTACAACGGCGGTCTTTATGAAACTGTAGCGAAAGACGTGATGGCTAAATTTCCAACACGTATGGTTGAAAAAGCGATTGTGGGTATGTTACCTCATACACGTTTAGGTGAACAAATGGCGAACAAACTGTTCGTTTATGCAGGTCCTGAACACAAACACCAAGCGCAACAACCAGAAACATTGGAGGTATAATG
>CAYLLL010000005.1:0-15320 GCA_964384655.1 uncultured Mariniplasma sp.
CCTGGAGATGCATTTAAACCTGTGGTGATGACTCTTGCTTTCTTAAGTGCTTCTGGATTGAATTGTGGATGTAATAAAGCATCCAATTGTGCAGGTTCAACCTTTAGTACTGCTTCTTGTTCAGAAAGGACGCCTTCTTTCACTAAATCAATGGCTACCTTTAATGCAGCTTGTGCTGTACGTTTACCATTTCTGGTTTGAAGCATATAGAGTTTACCACGTTCAATAGTGAATTCCATATCTTGCATATCACGATAATGCGCTTCAAGTTTCTTAGAAATCTTGAAGAATTCATCGTATAAAGCAGGATTATCATTCTTTAATTCAGAGATAGGTTTAGGTGTACGGATTCCCGCAACAACGTCTTCACCCTGTGCATTAAAGAGATATTCCCCATAAAGTTCATTTTCACCAGTCGATGGATTTCTTGAGAAAGCGACACCTGTACCGGAGTCATCACCCATGTTACCAAAGACCATGCCTTGAACGTTAACCGCTGTTCCCCATTCGTATGGAATGTGGTTCAAACGACGATAGGTGTTGGCACGTGGATTATCCCAAGATCTGAAGACTGCGGTGACCGCTTCAATCAATTGAACTTTGGGATCTTGTGGGAATGGTTCACCCTTAAGCTGTTCGTACTTAACTAAGAATTCACCCACGAGTTTCTTTAAATCATTCGCATCAAGTTCAGTGTCTAATTCAACACCTTTCTTGTGTTTCATTTCTTCTAAGAGTTCTTCAAAGTTGCTCTTTTCAATTTCCATGACGACATCGGCGAACATTTGAATGAAGCGACGATATGAGTCATATGCGAAGCGTGGATTGTTTGTAAGCTTAGCTAAACCTTCGACTGCGACGTTGTTTAAACCAAGGTTTAAGATGGTATCCATCATCCCTGGCATGGATGCACGTGCACCAGAACGAACGGAGACTAAGAATGGATCATTAGGATCACCAAACTTCTTTCCTGCTTCTTTTTCTGTAACTGCTAGCGCGTTATAAATCTGTTCGATAATTTCAGGTGCAATCACCTTTTTATTACGATAGTAATCATTACACGCTTCAGTGGTGACGGTAAATCCTTGAGGAACAGGCATGCCAAGGGATGTCATTTCCGCTAAGTTTGCACCTTTACCACCGAGAAGGTTTTTCATGGTTGCATTACCTTCTTTAAATAAATAGACGTATTTTGTCATATGCATTTCCTTTCTACATTTTTATCCTTTTTTATTATAAACGATTTCAGTTGTTTATGAAACCTTTTTGACCAGTTTGTAAAGTTCATTCTTTGGTCGAGATTGTCCTACCACATTAGAGAAGGGTAAATGAACCATCCGTTCATCTCTGACACCGACACAAACACCATAGATACCATCGTTTAACAGTTCGACTGCATAGGCACCCATACGCGATCCCAAGATACGATCTTCAGGGCATGGAGAGCCTCCTCGTTGAATGTATCCTAAAACCGTTGCACGTGATGCAAATCCTGATTTTTGGGTAATTTCATCAGCAAACTCATAGACGTTGAGAATTTTTTCTGTGATGACGATAATCGCGTGACGTCGTCCTTCTTGTTTGTGTTTCTTAAGTTTCGTGATGATCTCTTCTTTGTTCATTGGATTTTCTGGGGTAATGATAAATTCAGCTCCACCACAAATACCAGCAAACAATGCGAGATCTCCACAATGTCTTCCCATGACTTCAACGATGGAACAACGCTGATGAGAAGTCGATGTATCTCTAAGTTTATCGATCGCATCAACAATGGTTTCCACAGCGGTATGGAATCCGATCGTGAAATCAGTTCCTGCGATATCATTATCAATCGTTCCTGGTAATCCAATCGTTTTCAATCCCATTTTGGCTAAATCCATCGCTCCACGATACGTGCCATCACCGCCGATGACGATGAGTGCTTCGATCCCTCTAGCCTTAAGATTATCGACCGCTTTTTGTCTAACTTCTTCCTTTAAAAATTCAGGTGCACGTGAGGTTCCTAAAAAGGTTCCACCTAAACTGAGCATCCCAGAAACACTTTGGTGATTCAGTGGAATCATGATGTCATCAATCATGCCTTGATAACCATCTTTAATCCCAAAAATTTCATGTCCATAGACTTCACCAGCACGGACAACTGCACGAATCGCAGCGTTCATCCCTGGTGCATCACCACCGGAGGTTAATACGGCAATTTTCATGATTTCTACTCCCTTAACGTAAAAAAACATACTGCAGTGTTATTATATCACATGCAAAGCATGAGTAGAGGGGTCGTTTGTTATTTTGGTAAATTATGAAAACGATTTATTGCACCAAATGGGATGAAGATTGTGGATTTATGGTAAAATGTCATGTGGAAAATAAAAATTAGAAAAGAAATGGTGACTCTATGAAAAATTTAGTCGGCGCTGCTCTTCTCGGTCAATCCGGAGGACCTACAAGCGTCATCAATTCAAGTGCAGCAGGCGTATTTACTGAAGCATTAAAGCACGAAAACATCACTGCAGTGTATGGTGCAGTACACGGAATTAAAGGTGTGTTAAACGAAGAATTTTACGACATTGGTCAAGAAGATTTAGAAGAACTCATGCGTTTAAAAAATACACCATCTTCATCCATTGGATCCGTGCGTTATAAGTTAAAAGATCCAAGAAAAGATCCAAGTGAGTATGAACGTTTACTTGAAGTCTTTAAAAAATACAACATTCGTTATTTCTTCTATAATGGTGGAAATGACTCCATGGATACATGTAACAAGATTTCTAAGTTCTTTAAGAAATCGGGTTATGATTGCAATGTCATGGGTGTCCCCAAGACCATTGATAATGACTTAAGTGTCACAGATCATTGTCCTGGATATGGATCTGCAGCGAAGTATGTTGCAACTACCTTTATGGAACTCTATCATGATGCTACGGTTTATGATACAAAACAAGTAACCATCGTCGAAGTGATGGGACGTAATGCTGGTTGGCTAACTGCTGCTGCAGCGTTAGCAAAAAGCAAGGGTCAAGGTCCAGATTTAATTTATCTTCCTGAAGTACCTTTTGACTTTGATCAATTCTTTGCCCAAGTACAAAAGACGTTAGCAGAGAAGAGTAAGGTGATCGTTGCAGTATCTGAAGGGATTAAAACGAAGGAAGGTAAATACATTCCTGAAATGTTCCAAGAACTTAAAAAAGATGCTTTTGGTCACGCACAACTCGGTGGAACTGCACAAGTTCTTGCTGAAGAAATTGGAAAGAGAATCAATGTCAAAGTACGTGCTATTGAGTTCTCGCTCATCCAACGCTCTGCAGCACATCTAGCATCTAAAGTCGATGTTGAAGAAGCATTTAACGCGGGTAAAAAAGCAGTTCAAGCTGCGGTTCGTGGAACCACAGACCGTATGGTTGGCTTTAAGCGTGTCTCAAGTAATCCTTATAAGATTAAGTATGCACTGATTCCATTAAAGCAAGTAGCTAACACAGAAAAGAAAGTTCCACTTGAATGGATTTTACCTGATGGTGCTGGTCTTTCTCAGGAATACATTGATTATGCTCTTCCTTTAATTCAAGGAGATTCAAAAGCGAAACTTGTGGATGGTCTTCCACACTTTGCGAAACTTAAGAAAGTTAGAGTTCCTAAGAAATAACAAATTAAAACGGCTTAACAAAGCCGTTTTTATTTTTTATAAGTAATGGAAATGATGTAGTCCCAACCCGAGACTGTTGGATGTTCTTTCATTGACATGTTTATTTCGTATCCTTCATGTTGAAACCCTATCTCAGCATGAGCAAGGGCAATACCGATGTCTAAAGCTTGCATGACAAAGGGCATACTTGCTGCATAATTGGGGGTTCGTTCAAGGTAGAAGTGCATCTGATTTTGATCGATGATGATACGCCATGGCTGCTTATTTGAAGCGGATGGACCCAACTGGATAAGTTCCAATATATGTCCGAGTGGATGCTCTTCTTTTGCGTGATCTTTGAGCGGATGCTTGTCATCTTGTTCAAAAAACATTTCTTGGAAATGTTTTCTTCGATCTGCCTTTATGGCAAAACGGATAGCTCTTTCAGCAAGCGATTTTTTATCTTCTGGGTAACCTACGGGTGTGATTGCAGGAATGATCATGCCCTCTTGTGTATACTCTTTTAACGCTTGTCTTTGGAATGTCCCACCCAGCCAACATGTTCCCAATCCCGCTTGGGTTAATTCAAGAATGACCTGTTCAAATAAGTATCCAAAATCAACGATGCCTTCAAGGGTATTGAGAACGGTTCCTCCAACAAAACCTGGAGCATTCTTGATAAATCCATACGTTCCAATTTTTTTGGATTCATCATCAAAATCGCCTTTCACATATTCAGTAAAGTAGGAAATCTTATGTCCAAAAGGTCCTACTTTATCTTGATTTCTTTGAATAATTTCACTGATTTGTCCAATCACTTCTTCATCTAACTTCACTTTTTCATAGGTTCTTACCGAAATACGATCATAGATGGCTTCAATCATGTTATCCCTCCTCAACACCACTATATCACGTGTTGTTAAAAAGATAAAGGTCTTAAGTTTTTCAAACATATTTCATTTTTTCGTTTATAATTGAATTAAATAATCAAAAACGAGGTGATTCCATGGCTTTTTTAACATCATGGTGGGTTTATCTCATCATGGGCATCATTTTTCTATATGTTCTCACACAATCGTTTGTCGCCTTATTGAAAGCTAGAAAACGAGCGCTATCTTTAGGATTCACGAAAGATCAAATTCATCGTACCATCACATCATCGATGATCTTTTCTTTGGCTCCATCGATTGCGATCCTTATTGGACTCGTTGCTTTAAGTAAAGTCTTTGGATCGATGATCGCAGGGATGAGACTCGCTACATTAGGGGCTGTCACGTATGAATTACCTGCTGCGATCAATGTCATCAATGGTGTATTTGGACTAAACATTGGCGATCCCCTCACTGCTGAAGTGGTAATTACTGCCTTATGGGTCATGACCTTAGGGTGTTTACCTCCTCTGATTATTATCCCTTTCTTTTATAAACGTCTCAGTGGTTTTATGGCTAAAAAACGCGAACAGGATCAGTCGTGGAATCAAGTCTTGATGGATGCGCTCTTTTTAGGGATGATCTCTGCATTTGTTGGGTATATTTTGGCTGAAAAAACACCAGAAAACGCCGATCCATATTTTTCATGGTTAGGTGTCATTGTATTTGCTAGTTCTGCGGTGATCATTATGGTGCTAGGTTATGTCATGAAAAAATATAAATGGGATTGGCTCAAAAACTATGCGCTTCCTGTGTCTATGATCACAGCGATGGCGCTTGCAATCTTATTTTCAGGATTGGGGGTACGTTAACCATGAGAAGTTATCAAGATCAAATTCATTTTGAAGGAAGACTTTGGATGCTCGGTGCGCTTGCCTTATTCATAACGAGCCCCATTCTCATCAGCAGTATAACAGGGGTATGGCCTAGTGTTACACACTTTCTCCCAGGGTTCTTTGCCACTGCAATCATCTTTTGGCCAGTGACTACCATTGAAGTATTTACTTTCTCTCCTATGTTGGGGAATGGATCCACATATTTAGCGTTTGTCACAGGAAATCTTACCAATTTAAAAGTTCCTGCAGCACTCAATGCACAAGATGCACTAGGTGTTCAAAAGGGAACGGATGAAGGTGACGTGATTGCAACCCTGGCAGTAGCCTCTTCTTCGATTATTACCACTCTAATTATTTTTGTGGGTGCTTTACTCATTATTCCACTTTCACCTATATTGGAGTCTCCTGCTTTAAAACCTGCATTTGATAACATTATTCCCGCTCTCTTCGGAGCTTTAGGAATCGTTTATATCGCGAAACAAGTGAAGATTGCTTTGATTCCTCTTCTCGTCATGATAATTTTCTTTGTGACCGTACCAGGTAGTGGTGATCTCGTGGGTATTATGGTTCCTGTTGGGGTGTTAATCTCCATTGTTGTCGCAAGAGTATTGTATAAGAAAGGACTGGTTAGTTAATGGGTTGGTATGCACTTCTTCTCATTCCACTCATCCTCATTGTGATCTTATATCGCACCTTTCGTTTCACACCTAAAGATTTCCCTGAGATGAAAAAACTTCATCCGATTGATGAAAAACATGCGATCGAGTCTTTATCGAAGATGTTGACCTTTAAAACCGTTTCATCCTTAGAAAAGAATAAAGAAGATGCGAACGAATTTGTCAATTTTCGCACATTCATCAAAGAACGCTATCCTCACATTTTAAATCAATCCACGTACGAAGACATAGAACGAGGTATGCTCTTTAAAATCTCTGGTGAATCCTCTGAACATCCTATCGTTTTAATGTCGCATTACGATGTTGTCCCCGCTCAAGAGGGTTGGAAAGAACATCCATTTTCTGGAAGAATTGATGATGTGACCGTGTATGGACGAGGCGCACTAGATACTAAAAGTTCTTTGAATGCCATTATGGAGTCTGTGGAATACTTGCTCACTCAAGGTAAAAAATTTAAGAACGATCTCTATCTCGCATTCTCTGGAGATGAGGAAATCTTTGGTCCTTCAGCGCCAGCCATCGTTGAAACATTAAAATCACGAGGTGTGACTCCATTCCTTGTCTTAGATGAAGGTGGAGCGATTGTAAAAAATATGTTCCCTGGTGTCAAAGAGAAATCTGCTGTTGTAGGTATCGCTGAAAAAGGATTCATGAATGTTACCTTGACTGCGAGATCTCGTGGAGGTCACGCATCCACACCACCTAAAGAATCAGCCATTACAGAACTCGCAAAAGCCATACGAAAACTGAATAATCACCCTAGTTTTCGCTTAAAAATGACTCCTGCAGTTCATGCTTTATTTGAAACCATTGCTCCTCATTCTAAGTCGTTTTTCATTAAAATGCTCTTTGCCAATCTTTGGTTATTTATGCCTTTAGTCAAACTTATTGCTAAGCTATCGGGTGGTGAGTTTCTCTCCATGTTTAAAACAACCCAAGCATTTACCTTGGCTACAGGGAGTGAAGCCATCAATGTATTACCCGCTGAAGCTGTGATAGGCATCAACTATCGCCTAAGACCTAAAGATACAGGCGAGATGGTGATGAAACGGATCAGAAAGATTATCAACAATCCAAACATTGATGTTACCATGACCGCACTTTCTGAAGCTACACCGACCAGTGAACTTGGCGATGCGTTCAATATGCTCAAGAAAGCCATCAATCAGACATGGCCAGATGTGATTGTCGCTCCATATCTTATGGTAGCAACGACCGATTCAAGACACTATCATCAAATCAGTGACCATGTCTATAAATTTTCACCTATGGATGTCTCCAAAGATGATTTGAAAAAAATCCATGGATTTGATGAAGATATCTCCATTGACAATATTATTCACGGCGTCCAATTTTACATCAATCTTCTTGAATCACTTTAGAGCACAAACGTGCTCTTTTTTTTAGCGCTTCCAAAAGCGCGTGATATAATGATTTTAAAGAAGGGTGGTTGATGCGATGAAAAAAGTCACTTTATGGATGATCATAGTCGTGGTCTTTTTAATCGTAGCGATCGTTGGATTCATGATCACCCTCAATCTATCCTTCATCGATGCTCTTTACATGACAATCATTACTATCTCAACTGTGGGGTATGAATCGATAGGGACGATGACAACCGCAGGAAAACTGTTTGCAATCTTCGTCATATTAGTGTCCGTAGGACTGGTAGGTTATCTTCTCTCACAAGTCTTTAGTATTATCAGTGAAGGTACGATTAATGAAGCATGGAGGAAGAAAAAAATGATGAAAGAAATTGATAAATTAACTGAACATATCATTGTGTGTGGTGCAGGTGAGTCTGGATCACATGTGATTAAAGAATTGATTAAAAAAGAAGCGAGTTTCGTCGTTATAGAAAATGATCCCGATGTCGTTGAAGAACTAAAAGACTTAAATGTTCTTTACATCGAAGATGATGCTACCAATGAAGATGCCCTTCTAAGTGCTAGAATTAAGGAAGCCTCAGGTCTAATTACAACTCTTCCAACTGATGCCGATAATGTCTTTGTTGTTTTAACAGCCCGTGTATTAAATCCTTCCCTTCATATCATCGCGCGTAATCACGAATTATCTTCGAGAAAGAAGCTTATTCGTGCAGGTGCGAATCATGTGGTAAGTCCAGATGAAATTGGTGGTAAAAAGATGGCTAACCTGATGTTGAGCCCCCATGTTCAATTCTTCGTTGATAATATTATTGATACAAAGAATATGTCGATCAACATGGAAGAGATCATCATCTTTGAAGGATCCGAACTCATTGATAAGAAACTTAGAAATTCTGAAATTGCGGATAAAGCAGGACTGATTGTCTTAGCGATACGACGAAATGAAGATGAATTCATTTTCAATCCAAAAGCAGATGAAGTCCTTCGGTTAGAAGATCGACTTATTGTCGTGGGATCAAAAGAACAGATTGAAAAACTTGAAAAGATGGCTTCACAAATATAGAACATAAGAGATGGCAATCCCATCTCTTTTTAATTTCTATTCACAAGGGGTATAATATAGGAAATGAAAGGATGTGACCTATGAAACGTTTTTATTCATACTTACTTATTGGTTTGTTATCCATGTTCTATGCCGAAATTCTTTCAGGAGCTTCCCAGTTATGGTATATCAATCCTTTTGGAATTTTCTATACCTTACCTCTTTACTTGTTACATACCATCGTTCTTTTAAATATCGCTTTACGTTCCCATCGTACAAAACTTCATCAACTATATATACTAGGCATGGTTTTTGCACTATATGAAGCTATCATCACCAAAGTATTATGGGCTGGTTATATGAATGAAGTGGGTCCTGCGATTGGACCATGGTTAGGTATTGCCCCATTAGAATTTGTGATTCTTGTTTTTTTCTGGCATCCCATCTTTTCGTTTATCTTACCGATACTTACCTATGAATGGATGACTTCACGTATTCTTGACACACATCAAACTGTGTTTGAAACATTGAAGAAAAAACAATGGTTACTCCTCGTGAGTATCACCATCGTGTCATTATTTGTAGCTAGCGGAAATTCTTATGACTACCTTTCAGGAAATTTAGCACCTTTAGGAACCTTGGTCCTATTACTAATTCTAATCTATCGAGGACGAAAGTCATTCATTCCAATCAAAGATTTTAAATTTCTTTCGTGGTGGATCTATGGATTATTGATTCTAGTCTATGGTGTTGGGGCTGCATTACTAGTTCCTGAGAGATTCCCAAATGAAATTTTGCCATATATCGTGATTCTTGGCTTTTATCTATTCTTTTTCTTACTATTTCGATACTCTAAGAAAACAGATGACACAATCCGTGATCTTACGGATTCAATTTCCAATAAACAACTCCTTATAGGATTGGTTACGTTCTTTACTTGCATTAATCTATCCATTATTTTTTCTTCAGTATCAAGTATTCTACTTGTGATTGCATATATATTTATGGCGATCTTGGGAATATACATTTTTTTAAGAATCATATTCATAATCTTCCATATCAAATCGACTTAATAGAAAAACCCCCTGCGATAATTCGCAAGGGGATTTCTTTATTTATGAAACTTTATAATGATTCAAGATAATCAATGGCTGCCTGGATTGAACCTCTGAGTAACCGGATTCTACCTGGATTCATGAAGTAGTAATCATTAGCGTTGAATGGATCAATGAGATCATACACATTGTTCATCGGGTCAACCGTTTCAGCAATAATGTAGTAGATAATCGTATTCGGACCATCCGTGTTTGCTTCAACGAGTGTTTCAACATCTGCATTTGATAATCCTTCGAGTGTGGTTAATGTGATTTCACTTGCTACGTTTGCAATCGAGGAAATACCAAGAATATTCATTGACGTTGCAATATGATTCATTTCATCAATCTTGATGTCATAAACAAGTGGTGTGACTGGTAAACCTGGATCATAGTTTCTTGCATTAATATCGGTCACGTGCGATTCATCGGTATCAATCGTAGAATCATTAATACCCTTAGAAATTAAGCGGTAAACGATAAGTTTATCAAGAGCAACCAAGTTACTAATCATTGTGCCATTAAATGAGTTAGGATCAATGGTGACATCAGCAATCGTTGTTGTATCTTCATCTTCGGGTTGAACGTTACCAATAAGTTTGAGAGCTGCAATGAGTCCTTCAATTTCATCATGACGTAAATCATTAGTATTGCGATAAGCAGTCGTTGGTACACCATAATCATGACCACTTCTAATATCACTCACTGCAGAAATCATTGGCGTTGATAAAATGTGAACAACAATCGGTGAGAAGCCAAGTGGGTACTTAATTAAGTCTGTTGTACCTATAGCAACCACGCTATCGATTTCATCGAAGGTGAGCGATGCCGTCGTAATCGTACCTGCACCACCTGTACCGATACCTAAGGTATCAAGAGCGGTTAAGATCGCATCAATTTCAGGACGGACAAGGTCTGTTCTTGCCACATCATCTTCAAAGGATTCATCAGGAATATCTGCAGAACCTAAGCTTGTGATCACCGCATTCGAAATCAATCGGTTCAGAATAATTGAATTTTCATTAAATTGTTGTAATGTACTGACGGCGAGTGTACTTTCATTGACGGTAATGCTTGTGACAAGAAGATCTTCATCGCCATTTGCAAGAATATAAATCGCATCAATCATGTAGCCAATTTCATCATTGGTTAATCTTAAGTTTGGATCACTATTGATATAGGCTGTCTGACGAATCTTCGGAGCTGTAAGCATATCAACAATCGAATCAGAGATCACTTGTTTGATAATCACTGAACCGTTGGTCTTCAAGTCTTGCGTTTGACCTACGGTCACGTTGATATTAATGGCAGAGACTTTAACATCATCGAGTTCTTGACCTGGGTTGAGTGGATCATAAGCAAGAATATAAAGGGCATCGATCATTTCATCGACTTCTGTCGTCTTTAAGTTATTACCTGGGGTATCTAAGAGATATGCATCATCAGGAACCTTAGCAACTCCAACTGAATCGATAATTGAATCGCTAATTAACTTTTGCATGATTAATGATTCATTTTCAGTAATACCATTGAGTTGTCCCAATGTAATATCGGTTGAAATCGCTGAGACTAAGAGAGCTTCATTACCATCAGCTAAGATGAGTAAAGCATCGATCATATGTCCGATTTCAGTATCCGTTAAACGTTTGTTAGTATCACTATCGATATGGGCTGCATCAGGAATGGTGGCAGTTAAGCCAATCGTGTCCACAATCGAATCTGAAATGAGTTGCTTGATAATCAGGGATCCATTCACCTTTAGATCTTGAGTTTGTCCCACAGTGACATCCGTAGAAATCGTGGAAACAACCGTTGTATCACGATCACCTGGTACTTCAGAACCCGCTAAGATTTCTAAAGCAGCAATCATATCGGCGACTTCAGTTTCAGTTAAGAACTTGCTTGAATCACCATCAATATACGCTTCTAATGGGATCTTACCTTCATCGAGTGGATCGATGGTATCCACAATCGAATCGGTAATTAAACGATTAACGATGAGTGAATCATTAGCATTTAATCCTTTCATCTGACCGATCGTTACATCTGTGGAAATGGCAGAGACTAATACATCGCCATCATTATCGGCAAGAATAAGTAATGCATCAATCATTAAGTTAATTTCTGTATCGGTTAAACGGTTATTTGAATCTCCATCAATGTGAGCATCTAATGGAATGGTTGCTGTTAAACCAATATTATCCACAATGGAATCAGAGATCAACTGTCTTGTAATTTGTGAATCGTTAGTCTTTAGATCTTGTGCTTGACCTACTGTGACATTCGTCGAAACTGCTGTGACAGGAAGGGCGGGGTTTTCATCCGATAGAATGTAGAGTGCATCGATCATTTCACTGATTTCTGTTGTCGTCAACATCGTCGTATACGTTGTATCATACACAGTTGCTGGGAAATCGACAGTTGCTGACAATACATTTTCAATGTTATCGGTAATGAGTTGGCGGATAATGAGTGAGTTATTGGTCTTTAATCCTTGAGTTTGACCTACGGTCACATCGGTCGAAATCGTAGCAACCGGCTTGTCTAAGTCATTATTGGCAAGGACAACAAGCGCATCGATCATTTCACCGATTTCAATTGTAGTAAACATAGTGGGTTCTAGTGGATCATAGGTATCTGGATGAATAACCACGGTCAATCCTAAAACATCCACGATATTATCGGTAATAAGCTGACGAATAATCAAAGAACTATTGGTTTCTAATCCTTGTACTTGACCCACGGTCACGTTGGTATCAATGGATGCGACCGGCGTATTGGTATCGCCATCAGCGAGAATAACTAAAGCATCAATCATATCATTGATTTCCGATTGAGTAAGCATCGTAGGCTGGAGTGGATCGTATGAATTTGCAGGAATCGTCGTTGATGCTGAAAGCACATCGACGATATTATCTGTAATCAGTTGTCTGATAATGAGCGATTCAATCGTCTTTAGTTCTTGCGTTTGTCCGACAGTAACATCTGTTGAGATATCGGTGACGAGGAGCGCATCATTTTCATTGGCTAAAATGTACATCGCATCGACCATATTTGTAATTTCAGATTGCGATAGCATGGTCGTATTGACATCATCATAAGCGTCAGCTGGAATGGATGGCGCACCTAAAATATCCACGATATTATCGGTGATAAGTTGTCTTATGATATAAGATTCGTTAGTCTTTAGGTCTTGGGTTTGTCCCACAGTAACATCGGTAGAAATGGTTGTCACAGAAGCGTTTAGATCATTATTCGCTAGAATCACCATCGCATCAATCATGTTATTGATTTCATCGTTGGATAATCTCGTCTTTTCAGGATCAATATACGCGACATCAGGAATCACAACAAATCCAGCGAGTGCGGTTTCCACATTATCTGATACGAGTTGTTTAATGATTAATGAATTATTAGTCTTTAATTGTACAGCTTGACCCACTTTCACGTCTGTGGATATTTCTGTAACGATAGCATCCATGTTATTATCAACAAGAATGTTTAATGCTTCAATAATCTCTTGAAGTTCTTCATCAGATAAACGTCTTAATGCAGGTGCATCAAGGGTTGAAAAACCAAGTAATACGGCATTACCTCGGTTAGATAAGCCATAATCTTCATATGCTTCTTCTGGAATATTACTTGGATTTATCGCATCTAAAATAGCATCAGAGATCAATTGCTTAATCGTGACTGATCCAGTTTCTGTCAAGTCGAGATCATTGATTTGACCTACGGTCACATTTTGTACATCAATCGAGGTAATTGGGGCATCAGGATCTCCAGAAATGACTGCAAGTGCATCGACAATGGCTTCGATTTCTTCTTGAGTGAGTAGTTCAGCTTCCTGATACGCATCATCAGGAATATTTTCAGCGCCTAGCGCTTGAATAATCGCATCGGATAATAACGATTGAACGATAGCTGAATCAGTTTCAACGAGGAGTTCTTGAATATCACCGACACTAATCGTCGCTGGGTCTGGTGCTTCTCCACCGGTAATACCAAAGATTTCAATGGCTTTAAAGATATCTAGCACTTCAGATTTCTTCACCATGCCTGTATATTCTCCAGCAGCTTCTAATGCACCAGAAGGAATCGTAAAGCTGGTTTCCGATTTGAGCATTAAATCAATGACTGTATATAGATAGTTTGAATCAAGGACAGCTGTAATCTCTGCTTCCCCTAATCCTGTAATTTGATCAGGAGTAAAGCCAGAGCCTTCTAAATCCTCTAAACCTAAGGTGGATAATCCATTAAAGATATTAGCAAATTCAGCATCGGTTAAGCGTTCGCGGCCACCTACCATCGTATAAGAAGATGGGGGAAGAACAAAATCTACTGCAGTGAAACGGCTCGTACCAATCGTATCGATAATGGCATCAGAAAGTAAAATGATGGATAACTTATCAGCAATATACTTCGAAGCGATAAAACGATCAAAGTCATCGACACCTAAAACATCATTTCGACCTGACATGCCTAAGATTTGAGGAATACCGATGTTGTCAGTTCCCTGATCTAAACCTAAGAGCTTGAAGGATACCATGATTTTACGGAGTTCAACCTTCGTAATGATATCTTCTTCAACACCTGTCGTTCCTTTAGCATCTTCGGGTGCTTTCATGTCTAAGATGAGTCCATCACCAAACGAACTTCCTAAGAGATCACCAATATAGTCTCCAAATCCTTCATTTTCAAAGAGACGTCCAACGATGGTGTAAATATAATCGGATTCAAGGAATGTGGTAAAGTCATCGGTTTCGCTGTATGGATCGACGAGATTTGGGAATGTTTCAATACCAATGGCGTTAAAATCACCTAAAAGATTTAGACTGACAATCATATGTCTGAATTCATCTTTTGGAATTCTTCCCACTTCGATCGGTTCATCATCGATTTCATTGCCTAATAAGGCGGGATGTGGTGCTAGATCAATGGTAATATTCGCATCTCCAAAGGCTCCCGATAAAGCATCATTGGCGAAATCGTTAATTGCGTCGAGTTGGAAAATCTTGTCTAAGAATGTATATAAAATGCCTGAGTCAAAGAAACGATCAAGGTCATCTTGTCCACCATCGATGTTTCTGTCGATCATATTGTTCAATACTTCAGGTCCAAATGCACTGAGTTCTTCTGTGTTAGCCACCTGTAAACTCTTGATGGAGATGAGAAGCTTACCTATTTCTTCTCCCTTCACACCTTCTGCATCGAGAAGTAAATCATCGAGTGCTAAGAAATCTGCAGGTGCTACAAATAGATCCTGTGCACCGTTGATCGTCTCAATACCGAAGTTTTGGAAATTTTCACTTAATAAGAGTTCACTTAAAACACCTTTGATGAGGGTAATACTGCCAAAGGAAATGAGTGAACCATCACTTAAATTGTTATATGCCGGTAAGATACCATCTGCATTTAAACTATCTGTAAGTTCTGCTAAGGTGGTATAATTCCATGTCGTATTCAAATCTTCCACTAAAATCGCTAATCCATTAATGAGTTCAACGAAGATTCCTAGTTCAAGCATATCACCATCAACGGCAATAGCTGGGGTCTTAATTTCATGGCCACCTAAAGAATCAGCCACACCAGCACCTTATGAATCGATCGCTGTTTTGAGCGATGAACGCAAGATCACCGAACTGTCAAGGCTACCAAAGGTTTCATCAGCTTTGAGAGGATCTGCAAATTGGGTAACAAGTTCAATCGAAACATCGGTAGGTGTTTGAGTGAAT
>CAYLLL010000006.1:0-14928 GCA_964384655.1 uncultured Mariniplasma sp.
CATCAATGATATAACCTCTCGCTGTATGGATATCTGCAATCTTGCCAGAAAGCATATCGATCACTTCTTGTTGCATCATATTGACATCTGTTGCTAACATACCGGTAAGATCTAGGATGTTGGTATCGCCAAGAATGTTATCAAAGAGTAAATCAATCGAATCAAAGAGTAAGTCTTCAAACTGAGTGGTTAATGTGGAATCGAGAACGAGAACAACGGTAGCCATTAAATCGATATCAAATTCTTGTTCCCATGCGTTAAGATACATCATACCTTGAAGATCTTTAACAGCAAGTTGTGCATAGGCCATTTCTTCTAGAGTTCTGATATTGAAAATTAGTTGTGCTGCATCATCCACAATCGCTTCAAATGCTGTATTGAAGTCTGCTTCTAAGATATCGCCTTCAATGGTTGCTGCAACGAATAATGGAATACGAACCACACGGAGAACACTTTCAATCGTTGCTAAATCCATAGGACCAAAGAATGCGGTGTTATAAGGGAGGATATCGTCAATAATTTCTTCAACCACAGCAATCATCGCTTGGCTAGGTTCAACGAAATCTTCAAGACTCAAGATATCAAGAATCAATTCGGCTTCACTAACCATGAATTCAGTCAGGATATCGACACCAATCGTTTGAACAAGATTAGCAACTGCTTTAAGATCATCGTAACTTGCAATCACTTCAGCAACAACCATCTCTAAAACTTCGGCTTCTTCAACGCTCATTTGTTCACTCGCAATCGCGGCAAAGTTATTCAAAACTTTCGTGAAGACTTGTTCCATTTCTGCATCATTGAGTAATGCATCTAGTGCATCGACTTTGGTTTGGTTTGTTGTCACAAAGGTATCGATATGATTTAATACATAAAGCGCAAGTTCAATGACTTTATAAGGATCAGTGGTTGTTTCATAGTAGTAATAATCCCAATACTCATCATAGACTTCTTCTTCAACCACCATACCATCAGTAATTGTCATAATCGCTTCAACGTCGGTTTGAGTGACGCTATCGATATAAAGAAGCGCAAGTTCAACCATCGCGTGGTCAATACTTCCTAGATAATCTGCATGAACAGTCATTTCTGTTGCACTGGTATCACCAAATGCTGCAGAGATCGTGAAGATTACTTCATACATATCACCAAATGCTGCTGCATCAGGTAATGTGGTAATGAGCATATTGAGTACTTCATCTTTAATGATAAAGATTTCATCGAGTTCAAACATGCCTGTAGATACGGTATCTAAAGCAGTTAAAAGTTCAGGAGTGATCGCATCATAAAGATTATTTAAGTAGGTAACGAAATCTTCAATCGCCTGCTTCATCATCACTTCTTCATCGATTAAGAGTTGCTTGAAATCTTGAAGAAGAGGAATTTGAGCTTCTGCATTAAAGATGTCTTCATTTAACCAATAAAGTTCATCGGCATAATTAACGACTCCTTCAAAAGGAGACATCATATCTGGCCAGCTATCATAAAGAAATTCTTCAATGATGGCTGTTTGACCAGCAGCTTTCATCGCGACAAAAATTTCATGGAATAATGGAATAAATTGATTATCCCATTCAAGGTAGTAAGGGTCATTCCATTGATAATAGACGTTAGGAACGATATCGTATGCGATGATGTTCATAAGTTCCCAATATTCCCATGACTCAAAATCTAAAGCAAAGAATAAATCAAGTTCATCATAGTAAGCCATAGGTGTATAGGCTTTAAGTGCTAAGTAGAGTGCTTGACCTTCAGTACTCGTCTTGAAGTTGTTCACCATTTGTTCGATTTCTGTGAGTCTTGCTTGATCTTCGGCAATACCTAAAGTTTCATCCAAAATGATTTGATCAATTCCTGTGAGTAAGAGATTGTAGATGAGTAGAGCAACATCTGCAGGTTCCATACCAAAGGTTCCAAAGACATCAAGTTCAGCCTTCATATCGGAGACGTCTTCGATTTCACCAGAACCCATAGTTGTCATCATTGCCATGACTTGGGTAAAGATTGCCAACGTGGTCGTTTCGTTCATACCCATGTCAATCGCACTTTGTGAGAAGGTTTCAACGAGAGCGGTTGTTCTTTGGTAATCACGATATTCCCAAGGTTCTTCAAAATCATCTTCAGTTAAATCCGCTTGATAGGTGGGGTCAATCATCGCAAAGAGCGCTTGATTGAGTAAATCCATGTCGACCGTGACATCTTCCACATTAAAGGGTTGATTAGATGACGGTAAAGATACCTGTTCCCCTGCTTTGGCAATGACATAGACTGTATAGTTACCAGCTGTAAGTCCAAGTTCATTTAAATCTAAAGATGTCGTTGTCACCGTAAACGACTGAGTCCCTACAAAAACCAAATACTCTTCTGCACCTTCAACAGCATCCCATGTCACAATGCCATCGGTGATGGCAACATTTCCAGGTGCATCTAATGTGAGTTCAACCTGGTCGCAAGCAAACAGCACAAAAGCGAACATGATTGTCATCAACATCATGAAAATCTTTCTCATATCATTTCCTCCTTGTCTAGATAGACGTGATAAACACTAAGGTGTTTGGTAGTCTTATTATACATCTAATTCTTTCAAGATAATGTCAAGAACGCGTTATTATTCGTAGAGTCTAAGCGTTGGTGCTGGATTTAACTTTAATATTTGGTAAATGTAAACTAATTGAATCATTCCGGTGATGATGAGAGTAAGTATGGCACCAAGAAGATATGGGCTTATTATGAGTTTGATTTTTTCATATTCACCTGAAAGTAATATCAAATCCGTCATGTTAAGCGCGATGAGTGTAAACGCAATGCTTGCTGAGATAAAGACAATAAGAAACTGAATACCTCCACTTTTTAAAAGTGTTTGAATGAGATCGTGACGGTTTAAACCCAAGGCTATCATTCTTGCATAATTCTTTTTCATCTGTTCAAACATCAACAATGAATGATTCATCATCGAGATGATAAAACAAATGATAATCGCGACAATAATCAATGACATGTAGTTGGTCGATCGCTCCATACGACCAACACGTAATTCAACCTCATTTTGATAGTCAATGACATAAATCAATCGAGAGCTATACGCAGCAATCAATGTTTCAAAGAGAGTATCTGAACTTATAATATCTTTCGTAATCCCGATGGTTTTGATTCCTAATTCTTGATATGGATTAAGATAACCGATGTTTGTAAAAGCGAGATTGGATAAGTATTTTTCGAAAAATCCACCAATGACGAATTCCACTTCAGGGGCTTCTGGGTGAACATAAATAAGAATGGTATCTCCCACATTCAAGTCATATACCTCCTTGAAACGATTGGGAAGAATGATGGTGGGGTAACTTTGATCGAGGGAACTTAATGCTTCATAAGAAAGTTCATAGTTAAAATAGGTATCGATTAAATCGGGTTGAATCGTCACGGTTTGAAGGATAGAATCACTCGAATCAAGCAAAACCATATTCTCAAATATCGTGATTGAATCTGCAGTTTGGACACCTTCTATCTCACGAACTTCAGTTAAAGTATCCTCGTAGGAAGATACGAAGTTCGTGAGCAAATAATCAATCTTAAATTCCTCCCGATGAATCTGATACCGTTGATCCATATGACCTAAGGCAAGACCTAAAAGAAGGACAGAGACGCTTGAGATGAGCATCACAAAAAGGTAGTGCTTAAAAGCCTTCGTTTGATAAAGCATCGAAAGATGAAGACGATGAAGCGTTGGCTTTTTTTGTTTGATTAAGATCGGGTAGATCAATCTAGGTAACGCAACAAGTAAAATCACTGCGTAAATGAGTCTATAAAGCGAAATACCTGAAAGAGATGTGACAAAATAGGTGAGGATGTAGATACCTGTCGATAGACTCAATATAAGAAGGATATATTTTCGATAATCCTTGATATTGACGATCTCTTCCCTCATGTAGGAGAGCGCTGATTTTTCTTTCATTTGATGATAATCTTTCAAAGAGACAAAGATAAATAATAAGACCACAATGCCTAGGACAACGTAGGTTGAACTTCGTGTAAATTCAAACGTTCCTCTTCCTCCAACAAAGTAAAGTCCATATTGAATAATCCCCTTGGCAAGAAATCTTCCCAAAAGGAGTGAAAAGGCGATATAAAGCGAAAATTCATACACGACCATTCGGTACGATAAAGAGGGTTTTCCTCCTAAGATATGGATGATTCCCATCACTTTTTTAGAGTCATTAAAGTAGACTTTTAGTGATGTCTCTAAGACGAGTAGTATCGCAAAGATGACCATAAACGTAATGACCATAAAGACAGAGAAACTTCGGTTGATCTGTTCACTAATTTCTTGAAGATTAATCGTTTCTTCAATGGATAACGCATCATAACCATTGAGGCTTCTCATCCATGTTTCAACCTGGCCTAAAGTGATATCATCTTCAAGGTTTAAATAGAGTTCATTATAGAGATTTGTAAGGGCAAAACTAGGGAGTGCACCGAGTGCTGGATCCAATGCAGTCAGGAAAAACGTTAAGCTTCCAGCTTTGTTAAGAAAGACAGTATTATCTTGGAATAATCCTTCGTCTGCCAGAATCTCTTTAATCGTATATGTTTTTAGATCGCTTGCTAAAGATAAAGAAATCGTATCTCCTATATTCACGTTTAATATCTCAGCTAGTGATTGTGTCATCACGATTTCATCATCGAGTAATTCTGTTAAGGTATCTGGAATCGTGGTGACTTTAGATAATTGATCAATATCTGAAGACATGGATTTCACATAAATAGATTGATCTTCGTGTTGTAATAAAACGTCCATAGTGAAGAAAGCTGCGTAATCTCTTACGTACTGATCACGTTCTAAAGATTCATTGAAAGGTCTGATCGTAAAGAATCTTGAATTCCCTGTTTGTCCAACATTGACCATGACATCAATCTCTTGATACTGATCTTCGAGTTCTCCTAAAAAGTAAGTGGTTAGAAATTGTCGCATGCTCAAAGAAAGAAATAAGGCGATGACAAGTGCCAAAAAACTAAGAGCGATGGCTATCGTTCTTAGTGGATGTTTAATTATATTTTTGAAAGCGAGTCGATACGAAAATAGAATACTGTTAAACCAAAGCTTCATTATGAATCACTCCATCGAGCATACGTATAACGCGAGTTCCAAACTTGATCGTTTCTTCGTTATGGGTGACCATCACGATTGTCTTGTGATAAGATTCATTCAGCGATTTAAATAAGGCCATGATTTCCATCCCTTGTTGGTAATCAAGATTTCCAATCGGTTCATCAGCAAAGATCACTTTGGGATCATTCATCAGAGCACGCGCAATCGCGATGCGCTGTTGCATCCCACCAGAGAGTTGTGAGGGAAAATGATGTAGGTAATCTTTCATGCCCACGATGTCTAATAATTCCATCATCTTCTCTTTATTGATGTGTTCCCCAATCACTTGAGCAAGCATTAAGTTTTCATACACATCAAGATGAGGAATAAGGTTATAGGATTGAAAAACAAATCCCATTTCTTTGGCACGAAGTTTTGATTTTTCTTTATCATCCATGGTATTCATGGAAGTACCAAACCATGATATGGTTCCTGAATCATAGGGTTCAAGTCCTGAAAGTACATAAAGAAGGGTGGTTTTTCCTGATCCGGAGGGACCACAAATCGAAAGAAAGTCTCCCTCTTGAATCTTTAAATCGATTCCTCGTAAGACGGGGTAGTTTTGTTTTCCTACTTGATATGCTTTGGTAATATGTTTAACATCAATCATATGATCATTCCTATCTGTTGAGTCTACAAACGAATTATATTTTTAAGTATTTTTTGAGATTTTGTTTAATAATTCTGGGATACTATGCGTTGCAATGTCATAAATAATATTCATTTTAATGCCTTCATATTCATGAGAAATCATATTTCTTAGTCCAATGATTTTTGGCCAGTGTATATTTGTGCATTTCTCTTTAATTTCATTAGATAACTTTTTAGCTGACTCACCTATTTGTTCCAGGTTGAAAATCACCGCATCTACTTTTTCCTCATTCATATGAAATTCCTCGAAGCTTTTGATTTCTTTCATATATAGCATGATTTTCTTTGAATATTTTGTGATTCGCTCTATATATTCAAGGTCTTTCATAAATGAGTACTCCTGTCTTTTGAATTTCTTCATGGATTTTTGATGATGGTTCAATGGTTTTGTTGCTCAAAACTTGAACTTTTTTGTTTAAGTTTTCTCGTAGAATCTCAACAAACTCGAAGTAATCTAATCCCCACAGGTCTGAATCCATATAAAGATCGATATCACTGGATTCAGTCGCTTCACCTTTTGCATAAGATCCAAAAAGATAGACACGCTTCACATGGTGAGTCTCAGCAAGTTGATTTACGACTTTTTTGATGGTTAAAAACGATAGAACACCTTTAGCTTCATCTATCATCATTCTATGTTCATTTTTGTCACGTAAGATTCGGTCGATGAGCAAATCTATTGCCCATTCACTCGGTTTTCTTATGTTTTGTTCCCAGTTTCGAATGGTTTTTACCGGGATACCAATAAGATTAGCCACTTGTTCTTGTGTCAATCCCACATTTTCTCTTACGGTTTTTATGTTTGGATTCATTGGGCATCACTCCTGAGTCTAGTATATACCCCATTGGGGGAGTTGTCAAGTCTATATACCCCATTGGGGGAGTTTTACTTGGATTCATTTTATGCTTATGTCCACGCAACAAAAAAACCACGAGTAAGGGTTGTTTTATCTCGTGGTTCTAATTTGTGTTTTTAATTCTTGATCAAGTTAAACTATAGGAAGATATGACTGGACAATTACATCAACGGCATCGACACTTTCATTCACGAGATCAATAAATGCACTACGTTCTTGTAGAATGACTTTAATCGCTTCAAGGTTTGTGATGATTAAATCTAAATTATCTCGATTCCATTGACCTCTAAGTTCAACGAAAAGTGCTCTGACTTCGCCTTTATCTTCTAAGATGTTTGTCCGTTCTTCCGCTAGCGTTGCTCGATAACTTCTTATGAGTGCTTTATCATCATCGTTTAATGCGAGTTCTTGTTCTCTAAATGTGATGACATTTGCTTTTAGACTTTGCCATGACGTTCTTGCTTGTTCACCAGCTAACACATTTTCTGCATGAATGACTCTGATCTCTTGAAATAACGTTTTGATGTACTGAACTTTTTCAAGATCTGTCATTTCGCCATCGGCAAGCGTTGTTGATAGTAAAACAACACTACCTTCCATACTTAATGCTGCAACATCATCGTCACCTTCAACATCTTCAAAATCATCCATGACAGCAACATTTGATCCCGCAGCTCTTTCAAATTGGGATAATGGATCTAATGCACTACATCCTACAAGCACACTACCTAATAACAAAGCAAGCAATCCTAACATAATTTTTTTCATTATTACTTCCTCCTTTTGACGTCTTCAGTGTAACAAAGCAAGTAAAAACACACAATAAAATCATCCTTAAGTTGCGAAAATATGTCCCTAAGATACAAAAAAGGCGATCGCTCGCCTTTTACTTATAGGATGCCTAATTCGTCTGCAATCTCAAGGAAAATATCATCAATCGGATAATATTCCACATTGAGTTTTGCGAAAATTTCATAAGACA
This sequence comes from uncultured Mariniplasma sp., assembly GCA_964384655.1. Classification (GTDB taxonomy): domain Bacteria; phylum Bacillota_I; class Bacilli_A; order Acholeplasmatales; family Acholeplasmataceae; genus Peloplasma. The sequence continues at coordinate 7,637 of CAYLLL010000006.1, forward strand.
TTTGGTCAAGATGTTCGAACATCTCTTGAGGAACCACTTCTTTTTTCTCAAGCCGGTCTAAGACATCTTTTTCAAACTCCATCAAACGGTCCATATCTTTTTGTTCAAAGTTTTCCACACCGAGCAACTCGTTTTGGAAATCGATCGCAGAGAGGAGTAGATTCACATCTTGTGCTCTTTGCTCTAAATCTTTGACATTATTTTGATAGGCTTTCTTTAAGAGTTTTGTAATCTCTTCTACTTGATCGAAAAGATAATAGAATCCTGTTTCGAAAATATGATCTTCTTCATCAGAATACATTTCATCGACAATCAGTTTATCGTAGAGATGGTCAATCACATCAATGACGTGTTTAAAACGGAGAATCAAATCGGAATTGTTTTCTACTAAGTACTTGATCAATTCATAATTTTCCAATTTCCAATTTGCGTACTCGTGATAAACTTTTTCATCACGCATGATATTCACCTACTTTATGCTTTATTGACAGATCCGAACATTTCCAATTTATCTTTAATCACTTGCTTCATGGCTTTGTAGCCTGGTTCAAGTAATTTTCTTGGGTCGAAACCTTTACCTTCTAAATCTTTACCTTCTTCAATGTACTTACGGGTTGCTGCTGCAAACGCTAATTGAAGTTCAGTGTTGACATTAATCTTAGAAACGCCCATAGAAATCGCCTTTTTCACTTGGTCAGCAGGAATACCTGTACCACCATGTAAGACAAGGGGAACTCCCTTAGTGACGTTTGAAACATTTTCTAAGACATCAAAACGTAATCCTGGCCAGTTCGCTGGATATTTACCATGAATGTTACCAATACCTGCGGCAAACATATCGACACCAGTAGCTGCGATGACTTCGCATTCTTTGGGATCTGCGACTTCACCCATACCTACAACGCCATCTTCTTCACCGCCAATGGCGCCAACTTCTGCTTCAACGGAGACACCTTTGGCATGGCATGCAGCCACGATTTCTTTTGTCTTCGCTAAGTTTTCTTCAAATGGATAATGAGATCCATCAAACATAATCGATGTAAATCCAGCCTCTAAAGCTTTGTAAGCTCCTTCATAGGTTCCATGATCTAGATGAACTGCAACAGGGACACTGACTTTATAAAATTCATCTAAGGCATGGACCATTGCCATCACGTTCTTGTAGCCACCCATATATTTAGCAGCACCTTCAGAAACACCTAAGATGACGGGAGATTTAAGTTCTTCCACTGTGGTTAATACGGCTTTAATCCATTCCAAGTTATTGATGTTGATTTGAGCCACACCATAACCTTCTTTTCTAGCTTTTAATAACATTTCTCTTGCTGATACGACAGACATATTTAATTTCCTCCTTGAGATTGGGTCATGTATTATTATATACCAAAGTCATTGGTTTAGCAATGAAAGGGATATAGGTAAACGCTCACAATGTGATTATTTTCGATTCGAAAGGGCTGCACCGATGAAGTCTTTAAAAAGAGGGTGAGGACGTAAGGGTCTTGATAAGAATTCAGGGTGAAATTGAACAGCAACAAACCAGGGATGATCCGAGAGTTCAATCATTTCAACGAGTTGATATTCACTATTAAATCCAGAGATCGTCATCTTGGATTCTTCAAAGGCTTCTAGGTAGTGGTTATTGAATTCATAACGATGACGATGACGTTCTTTAATTAAGGTTTGTTGATACGCCTGGTAGGCTTTCGTTCCTTTTTTGATTTCACAGTCATAAAGACCTAAACGCAATGTCCCCCCTAAATCTTCATCAGAAAGTCTTCCTCTTTGAAGAGAAATGACAGGATTGGGTGTATTGGGGTCGATCTCTGTTGAGTTCGCGCCTTCAATATGCAAGACATTTTGAGCATATTCAATGACTGAAAGTTGCATCCCATAGCATAACCCTAAGAAAGGAACGTTATGTTCTCTTGCGTAGGTGATCGCAGCAAGCTTACCTTCCGTTGCACGTGCACCAAAGCCTCCGGGCACTAAAATACCGTGACAATCTTTGACATAACTTTCGATGTTGCTACCATCGACTTCCTCTGCGTTAATCCATTTGATATTGATTTTTTGTTTATGATGGTATCCTGCATGCTTTAACGATTCAGAGACAGATAGATACGCATCATGGAGTTTGACGTATTTACCTACTAAGGCGATGTTGATTTCACCTTCAAGATGCTTGATTCGGTAAATGAGATCTTTCCATGGCTTGATGTTGGCTTCAGGGAGTTCATATCCAAAGTGCTTCATGATCTTTTCATCGACTTTTTGTTCAGCAAGTCTTACAATGACTTCATAAAGAACATCGACATCGACAGACTCAAAGACTGCATCTTTATCGACGTCACAGAAAAGAGCGATTTTATCTTTTTGTTCCTGAGTAATCGACATTTCACTTCTAAGCATGATGATATCGGGATGAATCCCTAAACTCATCAACTCTTTGACGCTATGTTGGGTGGGTTTGGTCTTAATTTCATTGGCAGCTTTTAAATAGGGGACAAGGGTATTGTGGATATAGAGGGTGTTTTGGAAACCAAAATCTCGTCTGGCTTGACGAATAGCTTCTAAAAAGGGTAGAGATTCGATATCCCCAACGGTACCCCCAATTTCTGTGATAACCACATCGGGATTAGTGTGTTTTGCGACATCGACGAGTTTTTTCTTAATTTGATCGGTGATGTGTGGAATCACTTGAACCGTGGCACCAAGATAATCACCTCGACGTTCTCTTTTTAAAACGGTCTGGTAGATTTTTCCTGTCGTGATGGAAGAATGTCTGTTCAAATTTTCATCAATAAAACGTTCATAATGACCTAAGTCAAGATCGGTTTCTGCACCATCTTCGGTCACGAAAACCTCCCCATGTTGATAAGGGCTCATCGTTCCTGGATCCACATTAATGTAGGGATCAAACTTCTGCATGAAGACTTTCAGTCCTCGACTTTTTAAAAGTTGACCGATGGCTGAAGCCGTGATGCCTTTGCCTAAGCTTGAGACAACCCCTCCGGTCACAAAGATATATTTTGCCATACCCATCCTCCTTGATTTTTTAATAGAAAAGAGTCCCCTATGTCTAGGAGACTCTATGGTGTGCCCTTATCTATTATATCAAAAGATACAATGAAAACAAGATATATTTCTTAATTTTACTACTGAATGGAAATGAATAACAAATTATTTTTTTGCTGCTATTTTGATGCGATGAATAATATCTTTCACACGCATCATCGATAATTTGAACTCTTTGGCAATCGCTAACAAGTCTTCCTCGGTGGGATTCCCATTACCTAAGATCGTCATCTCGTGCTCATACCGATTTTTTGTTTGAGTTAAATCGTAAGCTGGGGATAAATGATAACCTTTTTGTAATTCATCATACATAAAAGCAGTGTTTTTACCATGGTCATCCTTGTTCTCAAAGAATACATTAAAGCACATACGGGTATATGCTTCATAAAGATCCTCTTGATTCACACAAATTTTTTGAATGACTTGAAATAAATGTGCATAGTCAAGATTGGGAACGCGATGGGTCGTTACAAGAAGAGCCGATAGTGAAATCATATGTAACCTTCTCCCATGATCACGATCAAAGCGCTTTGAACCAAAATATCCTTTTCCTTTTCTTGAAGGAAATAGATGGTGGTCTGCTGTGTTTATTCCACAAGTTTTAGCCTGCTGATTGATTTCATACTCCAATATACCTATATTCTTAGGGTCTATATGTGCCGGAAACTTAATGATCCATGCCTCATCATCGATCATCAGATGAACTTTAGGGCGTGCCCCACCACTGGATCCTCCAAATCGATAGATCTGATCTAAATCAATATAATCATCGGTGTCCGAAAGAATTTTGTTGATTTCGGCTGAGATTTCATCTAAATCAATCCTGTCATCTTTGCTAACTTCGGCCTGTGATGGTTCATAACTAAGTCCACCCAAACCTTTATCCGATAGAAGAGTTAGTCGTGTAAGAGGTGATAATCGATCGAAATTAACCCCTTTCTCATTAAGCATCTTTCTTACGAGGAGTTCTCCCCAACCATCAGGTAGTGAGTCATTAAATACGCCAAATAATCCCCCAAAATGAGGAGATTTTGAATGATATATTTGCTTTGTTAGCGGTAAAGAAAATGGAGATATAGGAAACCCATGGATGATCCAGTCGTTATCGTATTGAAACATGATTCTCTGTGATTCATCCTCATAAAGATAACCCACAAGAACTCCATTATACTTTACATTAAGTTTGCTAATCTTTAGTTTCATCATCACAAATCCTTTAGTTCTTTGATGATGATGTGTTTATACAGTTCATCAAAGTCTTCAAGACATCCAATCACTGAACTTATTCTTAGTAACGATTTTAACGAAATGTCTCCACTTGACTCAAACCTCCGAATCGAGCCATAGCTAACACCTGATTGTTCACTGAGCATCTGTTGTGTAAGCCCACATTCCTTTCTGCGCTTCTTAAACCGATGAACTAATTCTTTAGTCACGGATTGTTCAGTTTTTACATAGACAAATTGACTTATATCGAAATTATTTTTCATATCATTCATATTTTATCATTTATTATATTTTATGTCAATATTTGCTAATATATGAGCGTTTTAAATATTAAAAAATATCTCCTGTTGTCAGGAGATATTGATTGATTTCAAATACTATTTAACCAGTTTTGCGAAATGTTTTTGGTTTGATTTTTCAAACCCCATCTTCTTTAAATAGGCTTGATGAGCATCATTACCTGGTCTAGAGGTAATCTTTTTAATCCCTTGTTCTTTGAAGAATGGCATTTGCTCGACATACAAGAACTTTCCAATCTTAAAATCACGATATTGTGGAGTTACATAATCAATGAGTATATCAAAAGTCTCTTGATCTCTTTTACCGACAACAACCCCCGCAGGGACTGTGTTTCTTAAAACAAACCATGTTTCATATCCTGGATCCAATACATTTTCATCATAAGTCATGAAATGCTTAATATCTTTTTCATAACTTGTTAAAAAATGTTTGAAATAGGATTGATCTGTAGATACCAGAAGAGAAAAGTAATCTTTCTTTGTATACATCTGATAAAGATAATAGGTATTGATCAGTACAATCCCTAAATTCATGACAGCCACCGGTAAAGCACCGATCAAGAATCCATACGCTGCAAAAACCATGGATCCAGCTAAATTGATCCATCTTAAACGCTTCACAGAACTCATCAAAAGTGAGACTAAAACGATGAGTGAAGCAATATAACCTAACCATTCTGTCCAGTTTGGCATATAATCATCCTTTCTATGTGTCGGTTAAAAAAGGGTATACCGAAGTATACCCCTTGGATACCGTTATTCGTCGTACATGTCCTCGTAATCATCCATGATTTCATTGTAATCATCTTCATCGTAGTCATCATCATCAAACTCGATTTCGGGTTCATCAATATCTTCATCATCCGTGGACTTAACGGGAAGTTCTACATCGATATATTCTTTTTCTTCTTCGATTTCTTCGTCGACGACTTCGACTTCGTCTTCTTCTTCATCTTCATCTTCTTCAACAACGTCTTCTTCCTCTTCTTCTTCGAGAACGAATTCGGTGAAGTCTAGATCTTCTTCGGTATCTTCTTCAATATCTTCAGCATGAACAAAGGCATATCCATCCTTATCCCATAACTCAAGATTTCTTTCTTTGAGATCCCATTGATCATCCCCGCAATACACGAACTTCGCACTTTGCGTAATATCCATATAAAGTTGCGTTAACTTGTCGATATTATCTAAGGGTATCTCTTTGATTTCAGCCACGCTGCGCATGATGTCTTGAATCGAAAGTGGTTTTCCTGATTCCTTAAGTAAAGCTTCTGCAACATCAAGCATCGCGAGTGTTTTTAATTTATCGCTCATTTCTGCCTCCTAAAACCGTATCTATTGTATACTAATCGTTATCGTTTTGCAAGTGTTACTGGTTCAATCGTGTGAGGAAGAAAACAATGGCAAGAATAACTGCCAAGACGATAAAGAGTTTTAGCATCTTTTTCACAAAACCAATCGTCCCAAAAACTAAGATGAAGCCCACGAAAACGATCCCTACCAATTTAATGAGTTCGGGAAGCGGTGAGACATACTCATTGTAAAGACCGAGCAAACGATTATCAATATCTAATAAATCTGATAAATAACCATTGAAACGTCCATAAAGTGATTCAAATAAGTTTTTAATGGTTTCCCACATACGTGTGACCTCCTAGTATTTTTGTCTATTTTCTACGGCTTTACTCAAGGTAAGCTCATCGGTGTACTTTAAGTCAGCACCGACAGGAAGTCCATAAGCTAAGCGCGTGATCATAAGATTGGGTTGATCAAAAAGTGATTTTAAATATTTCGCGGTCATCTCACCTTCGACGGTCCCGTTGGTCGCAATAATCATCTCTTTGGTTTTTTCAAGTCGAGATGATAGAAGATCAATGGATAGATCTTTATCGGTAATTCCGCGAGAAAAATCAATGAGTCCACCTAAGACATGGTATTTCCCATGATAGGTCTTCATTTTCTCCATCGCAAAGACATCTTTGGCATCAGCAACGACCATCAGTGTATCGTCATCTCTGGTATGATCTTGACAGATGATGCACGTCTGTTGGTCAGTAAGCATATGACATATAGGGCATGGATGGATTTCTATTTTTAATGTTTTTAAGTGATCGGAAAATTGGATGAGATCATCGTTTTCCCATTGAGTGACTAAATGAAGGGCTAATCGCTCCGCAGTTTTTTCACCAATTCCGGGAAGTTTCATCAAGTCTTCAATAATTTTCCTCAAAATGATGGGATACATTAAAATCCGAACCCACCCATTCCACCGGTGAATTGTCCCATGGTTTCTTCTTGTTCTTTTTCGATTTGTTTTAATGCGTCATTGACAGCAAGCAAAATAGAATCTTGAAGAAGTTCGACTTCTTCTAAAAGTTCTGGATTGATTTGCACATCAATCACTTGACGTGTGCCTTGCATAATGACGGTGACTCCTGAAGATTTTCCAAAGAATTCTTTTCTTTCAAGGGCTTCTTGAGCTTCCATCATTTGTTTTTGAATTTTTTTGAGTTTATTAAGCATATTGGGATTCATAGGTTTACTCCTTCATCATGATTTTATCACCAAAATATTCTTTAGCTACACTGATAATTTCAGGTTCTTTAGGTGTTTCAGTGACATCATCTTCATATAGTTTTAAATCATAGGGTGGAAGTTTAGGTTTTTTCTGCCCTTTCTTCCAAAGGT
>CAYLLL010000007.1:0-14663 GCA_964384655.1 uncultured Mariniplasma sp.
ATATAGTCGATAAGGACAATCCCATTATTCACGACAACACCAACTAAGATGATGAGTCCCATGATAGAAACTAGACTTAAATAGGAATTGGTAATGAGTAGAGCAAGCATCCCTCCCGTGAACGCAAGGGGAATCGTCGATAAGATAATAAATGGATAGACCAGTGATTGAAACTGAATCGCCATGATCATATAGACTAAGAGAATCGCAACGATGGCAGCGAGAACTAAATCATTCACTGCGTTCAAAATTTCTTCGGTTTCACCTTCTAATGTGATGGAGTATCCATCGCCATAAGACGCATAAAGACTTCCACCAAGATATCTTTCGACGGCATCTGCGACTTCATTACCCACAAGGGTTACATTATAACCATCTTCGATATCTGCAGTGACATTTAAATAACGATTCGCTCCATCCGTGTTGATCACAGCAAACCCAGTGATCTTTTCAAGGGTTGTTACTGAATCTTCAGAATCTAAAACAAAGAGTGGGGCTTTTGCGAGTGAAATTAAAGTGGGATCCGCACTCATTGGATTAAACTCAATCATTCCACCATTCACCTTAAGATAAGGGTTCAGCACAAACTGAATAGGTGAACCTGGCACATATCCTGGCAACATCGCATTCAAAACATAAATGCTCTGTCCTGAAGTTTCGATATATTGATCAATCATATTTTGTGTATCTCGATCAAAGAGATGGACGCCTGATAAGAACGTCACATAATCACCAAAGGCTTCAAACGAAATGGTTCCTGCAATCGTTTCACTTGGGAGTGAGAGTTCGTAATCAATCCCTCCGATATTGACATTAAGCGTATTGGTAGCACCTAAGGAGTCAAGATTTGTATAGAGATAATTGATATTGTTAAGAATATCTTGATGCGTCAATGAATAAACCATCGCATTGTCAAGATTCACCGTCACTTTTACTCGATCCGCACCTTTGGTAATCCCACTATCAATCTTTTGGACACCATCGATCCCTTCAAGAACCAAAACGAGATCATCTGAGATATCTTCTAATGTTTCAAGATCATATCCGCTGACTTTAATGTTAATCCCTTGAGCACCTGCGAGCGTTGCTGTGCTATTTTGTGCATCTACGGCCACTTCTAAGATCATCTGATCTATAAATCCCGGAATGTCTTCGAGATCAAATTCGGTGATCAGAGTGGTGATTAATCGTGCATTTTCATCAGTCGATTTTGAGCGATTATCTTTAAGATTAATATTCATATCTAGGACATTCGCAGACGATCCCATACGCATCATCCCAAAGCCACCGCTTTGGCCAATAGTTGCTGATACAGTTTCAACATCAGCAATCTCTCTAATGGATTCAACCAATAAATCGGCATATTCAGACTTTAATTCAAAAGGTGTTTGTCCTTCAAATGTGACATCTATACTAATGGTTCCTTCATCCGACGAAGGTAATAGGATAAACCCTTTAGCCACCATCGCAAGAATAGTGACGCCTAAAAGTAAGAAAACAAATACGATCGTGATCAATTTATGATGAAGTGTATAAAGCACTGATTTTTCATAGAATTTCTTAACGCCTTTGATCCACTTTCCTTCTTTTTGAGGTTTCTGATCAGAGAGCATATGCGAAGCCATCGATGGAACCATGGTTAACGCGATGATAAGCGAAGCACCTAAAGAATATGCAATCGTGAGTGCCATGGAGATAAAGACATCTGCGATAAATCCTTCGATAAAGAAAATGGGTAAGAAAACTGCAGCCGTCGTGAGTGTCGATGCCGTGATGGCCCCTACGACTTGTTTAGCACCAGCAATCGAAGCTTCGATCCTATTTTTACCTTCGCCGATGAGACGATAGATATTTTCAATGACGACAATGGAATTATCGACAAGCATACCAATCCCGAGTGCTAACCCTCCCATAGACACAAGATTTAATGTGACACCTGTGAAATACATGAGCATAAAGGCTGCAATCACTGAAGTTGGAATCGCTAACCCAACGATTATTGTAGGTTTAACATCTTGTAAGAAAATGAAAAGAATAATGATCGCGAGACCCGCACCATAAATCAAGTTTTGTAAAACAGACCCCACGGATTGATTGATATATTCGCCTTGGTCGAACAAGATCGTATAATGAGCTTGACTTCCTTCTCTTTCCATTAATTGATCAAGCTTAGTGATGATATTTTGTGTCACTTCGGTGATGCCATAGTCTGACTGTTTAGTAAACGCGATTTGGATGCCTTGAACGCCATTGATTTTTGAGTACACGTTGGTATTGGCGTTGACATAGCGTATCCCATCCTCCACGATGAGATCATTGATCGTGATGATTTCACCCCCAGAAAAAAGGATTGGAAGATTGGCAATATCATCAAGCGAATTGGGTTGATCCCCTAAATAGAGCATACGAAGTTCTCCTTGATCAAGAGCAACACCGATAAGCCCTCCTACGTTTTGATCTTCAATGATGGCTAATACATCCTGATTGGTGATGCCATATGTGGTTAGAATCGCAGGATCAAGATCAATCTCTAAGACGATATCTGCAGCCCCATTGACGGAAACATCAGCAATTCCAGGAATTGCTTGGAGGTCTAGTAATAAATCACGATTGACCCATTCTGTATTTCTGATTAACGCTTCTTCATCGGTTAAATCGTCTTCATAATCTCTAAAGAGCGTCACAGTCATGACGGGTAGCATGTCGGGTGAGATGCGTAAAATACGGGTGTTACCCACTTCATCTGGAAAATTCAAATTATTGATTAACTCACGCATTTCAATGACGACGGTGTCCATGTTTGCCGCATCTGCAAATGTGACAATGGAGATACCAAAATTCTCATTGGAGATGGAAGAGACTTCCTGAAAATTTCCAATGGTGGATACAGCCGATTCAATCGGAGCAGCGATATCTCTTTCTACATCTTCAGGTGATGCACCTACATAATCGGTGATCGTCACCACGAAGGGAAGTTCAATTTCAGGGAATAGCGTCAATGGTAAACGTGTGACGGAAAAAATCCCCAAGACCATCACAATCAATATGCCCATTAACACCGTAATCGGTTTTCGTACACTATAAGAACTCATCATAACCCTCCTGTTGCTAAGCCGACCAAACGGTCGGTCGGTATGTCCATTATATCAATTGTATTCACATCATGCAACAAAGAAGGTATCTATGGTAAAAAATGGTATAAAAAAAGTCCTTGAATAAGCATTACTCAAAGACTTATGGCTGAAATCGATCTAGTGTCCGTATTTTTCTTCAAATATGCCATCAAGTGCGAGCAACTTGAAAAGAGTTATCAATATACCCACACCAATCTCAACGAATGATAGGATGAGAAGCGAATTCACAAGACCTTCTTGAAGGACTACAGCAAATAACCCATAAATAAAACTATATCGAATCAGGCTTATTCCGTAAGTGATGGCTATAAACACACCTACCCTAGGGGCATAATAGAATTGACTGCGAAAGATGATTCCAAGAACAATCAAGATGATGGATAAAAATGGAACAATCACAAGCGTGAGTCCCGTCATACTTTGTGTGAAATATCCTAGAAATATGACAAGATCGGTTAACAAAATCAATCCTGCTATCCATTTATTAATCTTTTCATATCGATCTGTCCATAACACGATAAGAACAGGTAAAGCTAGCGAGACTAAGAAATTGAGTGTGTGGACAACATAAAAATTGTATCGATTGATCGCAATGAGTAATACGGGTAACAGTAAAAAAACAAAGAGTGCTACCCCAAAGGTTATCAGATTAAATGTCAATCGTTTCATCCATATTCCCCCTTCAAACGTTCGATGTCTTCATTATATAAGATAATGAGCTAGAATAGTTCATCCAGAAGCAAATAATAATCAATTTTAGTCTCATCAATATCAAAATCAAATGATTGATAAAGCAGATCCTTATAGCGATCAGTTCTAAAATTGTATTTAATCGAACGCATACACAATGCTATATCTAAATGTTTGTCTGCAATGCCTGCTAGTCCTAAATCAATAAATCCTTCTAATCGATGATCTTGAATGAAAATATTAGGAAGGCAATAGTCGCCATGCACAAAGACAAGATCTTCTTTAGGTTGATGGGTAACCAGATAATCATAAAGTTCATAAGGCGTTTGAAAACGCCCTTGGATAATCTCGGGATCCCATGTATCCATATCGACTTCTCCACGATCAAGATAACCCTTAGCAATCTTTAATCGATCACTAATCTTTAATGGGAACGGGCAGTCATTAATATCAATCTTTTGTAGCAACTTAATTCCTGTAGATAGAACATCGATGACTTCTTTGGGATGCTGCATTAAAGAGGGATCGCAGCTCATTAAACCCTTCAATTTCGTCATTAATAGATAGACACGTGTCTTTGTCTTTGTGACATGGATGATCTGAGGTACAGGGATGTGCTGCTCATGTAACCAAGATAATACAGCAATTTCTCTTAGTCCTTGTTGCTGGTTATAGAAAACTTTAAGAACCCATGGCTTATCAACAAATACACGAACATAAGAGTTCCCCATTCCCATCCTATCTTTTTTAGAGTGTAGACCTTGAATGAACATGAGTAAATCTTTAGGATATCTTGGCATGATGTCACCTCTTAATATCATTCTACTAAAAAACAAAGCAAAAGAAAAAGGTGAATCACACCTTATTTCTTCTTTTGCTGTCTTGACTGGAGTTCGCTTTTGATCTGATCAAGCGTAATGCCTTGATTAACCATAAGTACTAACGTGTGATAAACAAGGTCACTGATTTCATAAATAGTTTCTTCAGCACTTTGATTTTTGGATGCGATAATGACCTCAGCTGTCTCTTCACCCACCTTTTTTAAGATCTTATCAAGCCCCTTATTGAAGAGATAATTCGTATAGGATCCTTCCACAGGATTTTTTCTTCTTTCAACAATGGTTTGATATAAATCTTCTAAGAGATCCTTTGATGGTAAGGACTGGCTATCTTCCCAGATAAGACGATGAAAACATGACATCTCTCCGGTGTGGCATGCTACACCTTCTTGGATGACCTCTAATAATAAGGTATCTGCATCACAATCATACGAGAGTCTCTTGACATATTGTACATGACCCGAGGTATCACCTTTTTTCCATATTTCTTGTCGGCTACGACTAAAGTACGTCCCCATTTTTGTGTCCATCGTTCGTTTCAATGCTTCTTCATTCATATAAGCAAGCATGAGAACTTCTTTGGTTTCATAGGATTGAACAACGACGGGAATGAGTCCTTGGTCGTTATATTTGAGTTCATATAGATTGAACGTTTCCATCTTTTTAACCCTTAACCTTTCGTATCGGAATATTTTCATTACTCAAACGTTCTTTGAGTTCTTGAATACTAATTTCTTGATAGTGGAATACTGAAGCAGCTAAAACGGCATCGACATTGGTTTGCTTAAGGCAAGTCACGAAGTCATCGATTTTACCAGCACCTCCAGAGGCAATGACGGGAATGTTGACTGCATGGGTGATCTTTGACAATAACTCAAGATCATACCCCTCTTTCATGCCATCGGCATCAATCGAGTTAATGACGAGTTCTCCAGCCCCTAGTGCTTCACCTTGTTTTGCCCATTGGATCGCATCCATATGGGTATTTTCACGGCCACCTTTAATATAAACGTCATACGTTCCTTGTTCATTCTTTTTGGCATCAATCGATAAGACGACACACTGATTGCCAAATTTACGTGAAGCTTCTCTAATGAGTTCAGGGTTTTTCACTGCTCCACTATTAATTGAAATCTTATCAGCACCTCTACGTAGGATATCGTAGAAATCTTCAATCGTTTCTACGCCTCCCCCTACGCAGAAGGGAATATTAATGTTTTTCGCAACTTCACTGACAAAATCTAAAGAGATTTTTCGTTCTTCAGAAGATGCCGTAATGTCATAAAAAACAAGTTCATCTGCCCCTAAGTCACTATATCTTTTTCCTAAGGTTGCAGGATCATCGACATCTTGTATGTCTTGAAACTTTTTCCCTTTGACGACACGTCCTTGACGTACATCTAAGCAAGGGATAATACGCTTGCTTAACATGAAAGAACCTCCTTAAGCGATAGTCTATTCTCATAGATAGCTTTTCCGATGATTGCACCATCAAGACCCAACTTTTTGAGAGCATAAATATCATCCAATGTGGTGATCCCTCCAGATGCGATAATGTTCATCTTTGTATGTTCTTTAAGCCATTGGTAATCGGAGAAACTAGGACCTGCAAGCATCCCATCTTTTGCAATATCCGTAAAAATCAATGTTTTTAATCCTTTATCTTCCAATGACTTTGCAAGTTCATAGGCATGAATCGATGTTTGATTCATCCATCCATGGGTTGTTACCATTTTTTCTTTTGCATCGATCGATACGGCAATCTTGTCTTTATATTCAAAGAGAAGTTGATCAAGTAACGAAATATTGTCAATAACGGCAGTCCCTAAAATGACTCGAGATACTCCAAGCTCAAGCCATGCTTTCGCTTGGGCATAACTTCGTATTCCACCCCCAATTTGTATGGGGATATCAACTTCGTTTAAAATCGATTGAATCACTTCTTGATTGATAAGAATCCCGGATTCTGCTCCATTGAGATCGATGATATGGAGAGCCTGTGCACCCGCTTTTTGATAGGACTTTGCGACCTCCACGGGATCTAAATCATAGACTTTCTCCTGTTTAAAATCACCTTGGGTGAGTCTAACACAACGTCCATTCTTTAAGTCGATGGCTGGATAGATAATCATGCGATCACCTCTTGATAACCTTTGAGTAGATTGGCACCAACGATCCCGCTCTTTTCAGGGTGAAACTGGGTAGCCACCACATTATTTTTTCTTACAATTGCTGGAATAGTGACTCCGTATTCAGTCGTCGCAACCCATTCCTCCCCTGAGGATTGAACATAATAAGAATGAACGAAGTAGACTTGATCACCTTCATCGATGTATTGGATGAGTGGATCTTGTTTTTTCATGTTCAATGCATTCCAGCCCATATGAGGAACCTTTAAATCAACATCTAAGTAAACCACTTGACCTTTTAAAATTCCTAAGCCCTCATGGACACCGTATTCATACCCTTTTTCATAAAGGAGTTGCATCCCTAAACAGATTCCAAATAGAAACTTTTTTTGATTCACATGATCGATGATCAAAGGAATTAATCCTGATTTTTTCAATGCATTCATCGCGTCCCCAAAGGCACCGACACCAGGAAGGATCAACGATGTGGCTTGGCGTATCACTAAAGGATCTTTACTGATGATGGTCTTTATGCCTGCGCGTTCAAATCCACGTTGTACGGAATCGAGATTCCCCACATCATAATCTAAAATCACGTTCATTAGAGAACCCCTTTCGTTGAGGGTAGTTCATCAGAGGTTTGCTTGACAGCGAGCTTCAATGCTCTACCGAGTCCTTTAAAGATGGCTTCCACTTTATGGTGATCATTGATTCCATCTAAAATCTCAACATGTAAGGTGATTCGTGCTTCCGTGGTTAAAGCTTTTAAAAACTCTCTAACATTTTCTAAGGAAAGACCACCGATGGATTCTCTTTTGAAATCACCTTTGAAGATCAACATAGGACGATTAGAGATATCGATGACCACACGAACGAGTGCTTCATCCATAGGAAGATAGACCGCACTATAACGCTCAATCCCTCGTTTATCGCCTAAAGCTTCATTGATGGCTTGTCCTAAAACAATCCCACAGTCCTCGACGGTATGATGATCATCGACATCGACATCCCCTTTAGCGATGATGGAAAGATCAAAATTTCCATGAAATGCGAAAAGAGTAAGCATATGATCAAAGAAAGGAATTCCTGTCTCAATTTGACTTTCTTTACGTCCATCAAGATCAATATTCACATTGATTTCAGTTTCTTTTGTTTTTCGATAGATGGTTTTTTGTCTCATGATAAAATCTCCTTTAAGGCTTGATAGAGGGCTTCGTTTTCCTCTTTAGTTCCAATGGTGATACGATAGGTATGTTTGGGATTTTGATATGCACGAATACGAATTCCTCTGCTAAGAAGTGGTTCGTATAATGCTTGATTCGATGATTTGATGAACAAGAAGTTTCCAGATGATGGATAGACGTTGATTGGAAGTGTAAGCAATTGTTGATAGAGTCGTTCTCTTCGTTCAATAAGTGCATTGACTTCACTTTTTACTCGATCAATTCTATTTAGTGCTTCTATCCCAATGATTTGTGATATCTGATTTAAGTGATAAGGGGACTTGACACGATTGACATGATCGATGATATTTTCATTGGCAATCATGTACCCTAAACGAATCGAAGCAAGACCGAATGCTTTCGAAAAGGTGCGAAGCACGATGACGTTGTCATAGCTAATCACTTCTTGAGTCAATGACTGGGATTGATCCGCAAATTCAATATAGGCTTCATCAATCACAAAAAGTGCATGTGTGGATTGAATGATCTTTTGAATCTCTTCTTTCTTTAACTGTCTACCTGTTGGATTATTAGGTGTGCAGAGAAAGACAATTTTGGGTTGATAAGACTTGATCGCATCGATAAATGAAGGTACATCAAGAGAATAATCATCATGAAGAGGATATCCAACATAACGTGTCCCATAAAGGGTTGAATAAATGCGATACATACTAAATGTAGGTTCAAAGCTCAAGATGAGTTCATCTTTTTCAGCATATGTTTTAATGATCAGTTCAATGAGTTCTGAGGACCCGTTACCTTCTAATATGTAGGTTGAATCCACGTCAAGATATTGACTTAGAGCATCTCTTAACCCTATGGCATGATGATCTGGATAACGATGAAAATCAACATTATTTAGTGTTATCCCATCACGAAATAAAAAGTTATTCGTTTCATTCGCATCCAAACGAATCCCATCAAACGAGGGTTCAACTTGATAAGGTTTTAGAGATGTTAACGTTTTTTTGATGTCCATGACATCACCCCTTTATTTTAAACGTACTTTGATTGCGTTAGCATGCGCTGTGAGTCCTTCTGCTTCAGCTAAACCGATGATGGTCTTTGCTGTAGCATTCAATGCTTTTTCACTATAATAAACCACGGATGATCGCTTAACAAAGTCATAGACACCGAGTGGAGATGCGAATTTTGCTGTTCCACTTGTGGGCAGTGTATGATTAGGTCCTGCAACATAATCCCCTACAGGTTCTGGTGTGAAACGCCCCATAAAAATAGACCCTGCGCTATCGATTTTATCTAAGTATTGTTCAGGATTGTCAACCATTAGTTCAAGATGTTCTGGTGCAATCTCATTGGCGAGTTGGCACGCTGAAATTAAAGAATCCGTCAAGATGATAGCGCCAAAATTGGATATCGAGCTTTCAATGATGGATGCACGCGATAATGTCTTTATCTGTTTTTCAATCGCTTGATCGACAGCACTTGCAAGTGCTTCGGATGGCGTTAATAACAATGCCGCAGCATAGGGATCATGTTCAGCTTGAGCCATGAGATCCGCTGCAATTTCATCTGGATTTGCATTGTCATCAGCAATGATCAATACTTCAGAGGGACCTGCAACAAGATCGATACCGACATAACCAGAGACCATCTTTTTCGCCATGGTGACGTATAAGTTTCCTGGACCAACGATTTTATTGACTTTGGAAACTTGGTCTGTGCCATAGGTGAGTGCACCAATAGCTTGAGCACCCCCAATTTTATAGATTTGATTGACACCTGCAATCTTTGCAGCAACCAACATGACATCTCTAACTTTTCCATCTCGATTTGGAGGAGTTACCATGATAAGGTTCTTAACACCCGCAATCTTTGCAGGGACAGCGTTCATCAACACGGTCGATGGATAACTTGCCGTTCCACCCGGAACATAGATTCCTACAGAGTCGATGGGTTTCACCCGTTGTTGAATGAGAATGCCATCTTTTTCAATCTTGATCTCTTCGATAAGTTGACATTGATGGTATGCTTCAATATTCTCTTTGGCTTCTAATAAATAGGTCAGTAACTCTGGATCAATGGTTTTAAATGCGTCTTCGATTTCTTGTTCAGAGACCAAGAATGATTCGAGTCTTGCCCCATCGAAGGCTAATGTATATTTCTTTAGCGCTTCATCTCCATAATTTTTGACTTGGTTTAGAACCTCTTCAACCGTCTGATTGATGGATCCAAAATCAAACTGTGTTCGTTTTAACAATTGATTAAACACTTGATTATTGTCTTTTTCATTAAGCATACGAATCATGATAGAACCTCCCATAACGCATTTTTTATCCACGTAATTTTTTCATATTTAAATCGATAACTGACACGATTGGCAATCAGTCTCGCACTGATATCGTGCATCACTTCTAAAATTTCCAACCCATTCGCCTTCAGTGTACTTCCTGTTTCTACGATATCTACAATGACATCAGAGAGTCCTACGAGAGGAGCGAGTTCCACCGATCCATTCAGCTTAATGATATCGATGGGTTGATTTTTCTTTTCGAAATATTGTTTGGTGACATGAGGATATTTGGTCGCAATCTTTAATACCTCATCTTTTTGCATGTCATTGGATGTTTTTCCCGCTACTGCAAAGCGGCACTTTCCAAATCCAAGATCGATGAGCTCATAGACATCGGCTTGATCTTCCATGAGTGAGTCTTTACCAATAATACCAAGATCAGCTACCCCTCGTTCCACATAGGTGATCACATCTGAAGGTTTGACTAACATGTAAGACAGTTCTTGATTGGGATCTGTGAAGATGAGTTTACGCGATGTATCATCGATAACATCGCCTAAACCTATACGTTTTAAAACCTCGATGGTCTGATCACCAAGACGCCCCTTAGGCAGAGCAATCGTAAGTTTATTTTTCATTTTTTAATATCTCCTTGAGTAATTCCGTGGTGTTTAGGGAAAATCCAATCGCGGGTAAGTCTTTTCCTAACTGCTTGGTTAAGGAATCATACCTACCCCCTTTAAGCAACGGATAAGGTGTTCCTTGTAAAAATCCCATGAATACAATGCCATCATAGTAATCATAATCAGAGATCAGCCCTAAATCGATCGTTAATTTGATTTTTGGCGCGTTTGTTTCAATGGCTTCTATCAACCCATTGAGTTCATCTAGGGTTTGTTTGAGTTCCTCATCGAGATTTAATAAAGAAAGTTTCAGACTGATGTCTGACTTAGATCCCTGTAACGATAAAAGGATACTAAGGATTTCAGTTTCAATCGTTTTGGGTCTAGTGCTTATGAACTCTTTAATGGCTGCTTGGTTTTTATAGTAAATCAACGTTTTTAACTCAGCAACTTCTTCTTTCGTCAAACCCATTCGTTTGATGACGACTTCTAAAAAGCGCGTGTGATTGATTTCCAAGAGATAAGGTAGCTGTTCATTTTCAAAGATGCTTGCTGCTAGTAAAATGACATCTCGATCAACATCCATCCCAGATTTGCCTAAATACTCAATCCCAAATTGCTTTTTCTCTTCAATATGACCATCTTTTCCTTTAACAAACGTCGTCGATAAATAAGATAATTTAAGTTCATCTAGGTTCCATTTAGGTAGCACATGTTTGATGATCGAGGTTGTTAAATCAGGTCGAAGGAGTAAAATTTGGCCTTGTGTATTGATCAGCTTCACGGTATTTTCTTTCTTGATTCGAGGATTCATCGTGATGAATTGATCGTAATCTTCAAAGAAAGGGGGTTCAATCATCATATATCCCGCTTTCTTTGATATATCTTCAAGCTTTTGATTGAGTTGTTGTTTTCTTGCTAAGTAACGAAGTTCTTCGTTCAGTTGTAGAAATTGCATATGAGATCTCCTTGAATAAAAAAATCGGATCGCTTGAATCAGATCCGATCGTTACCAGAAGGATTCAAGCCACAGCATAAAGAGGGCCTGATTTCCTTTGTTGGAAAAAGCCCTTTATGAATGATGATGAAGATGGGATTGACAGAATATAAAAGCCATGCTTTACCCCTTTATCACTTTATCATAATAAAGTATTCAAAGAGATTATAGCATAGCTCAATTCAACATGCAAGAAAATAACTACTTTTTTTACCGACGTCTTCTAAATATACCCATTCCACCTGAAGAACCTCCACCACCTTTGTTCTTCACCGCGAGCCCTCCACCTCCTAAAACAAGGAAGATGACGACATAAAGAATCGCACTCAAACGATCTGATGAACTCGCAAAGGGTGAAAGCAAGTATAAAATAAATGATAATGGAAGATGCGAATCATCATCTGCGACATCGGGATTATTGATCAAATATTCCCGGTATACTTCCATATCATAATTAAACGACTCATAGCCATACGCTTCAGTGTAGATGACACTGAGCAACTCATACACCATATGCATTACGGATATATCGAGTTCATCAAACGCCCATTCATCACTATATAGGGTATTATCGACGATGGATCCTAATTCAGCTGGTGTTAAATATTGTTCCATACGATACCCAACTTCGACTTGAGTTTCTTTTAGGACAAGATAATCGATCTCATCGATGGTTTCAGGCATAAAGAACATGATGACAAGGAGTCCCATATCATGTTTTATCGTACTCGGCAATCTCCGATAGGTTTTCAACTTCAAAGGTCGCAATCACAATTTGAGCTCCGCCGTCGACTTCATCTTCCGTCCATTCATAAAGGCGTTCGCCCTCGCGAGTGATGCTCGATCTCGTGGCTTGATAGAGCACATTGGCATAATCATTGACGTAGTATTCTCTCGTGGGTCTGGGATACTCATCATTTTGACAAGCAAAAAGGATCAGTGATAGACCACTGATCATGACAAATAAACTAAGATTTCTTATCTTCCTAATCATTCAAAATCGATGACGGGAACTTCATCCGCACCGTCATTTAATTTCCAATAATCATAATCTCTTTCAAATCCAAAAAGCGAAGCGTAAAGAACTCTTGGAAAGCGTCTAATGGATGTATTATAATCCTGAACGGATTCATTATAATCTCTACGAGCAATCGATAAGGCTGATTCCATCGATGAAATTTCATCAATGAGTGCATAATATCCAGCGTTTGCAGTGATTAATGGATTATCTTCAACGACGACAAGAAGTTGTGTGAATGCTGCAGCTTCTGCTGCATCTGCTTCAATCAATTCTTCCATCGATGATGCTGCACTATATTGTGCTCTCGCATCCGTAATGGCATTATAAATGGATTCAGCGTGTTCTTGTAATCCTGAAACAGCACCAAGAATTTGTCCAATCTTGTCATGACGTTCTTGCAATCTGTTTTCAACTTGTGAATATTTTGCTTGAATATCTTCATCCAAAGTCACGAGCCCATTATATCCCGTGATGAGCATCACAGCTAAAACGACAACAATAAAACCAAATACAGCAACTCCAAGATACTTCTTAGGCATAAACGTCCTCCATCCATGATTTAAGGTTTTTGACATGATGTTTAGTGAGATTCTATTTTAGCCTTATTATAGCCCTACTTCGCTTACTTTACAATCTTTTTACAAGAAAAAAGACGCATCCTAAGATGCATCTTTGTGATTATTCTGTACGTAAAGCAACCACTGGATCACGACGTGCAGCGATCCCGCTCGGAATAAGTCCAGCCACTAAAGTTAACGCTGTTGATAATAAGATTAACCATAGGGCATCAAAGGGGAGTAATTCAGCGAAATTCTGGACATCGATAAAGTTTTCGATGATGAGGTTAATTGGATAGTTAAGAATAAAGGCAGTGATCACACCAAAGAATCCTGCAGTGAGTCCGATGAGGAATGTTTCCGCATTGAAGATTCGAGAGATATCTTTTTTTCTCGCACCTAAGCTGCGCATAATCCCAATTTCTTTTGTGCGTTCCACAACTGACACATAAGTAATAATCCCGATCATGACTGAGGATACGACGAGTGAGATCCCTGCAAATGCTGCTAAAATGATCGTTATCGTGTTAATCAGTGATGAAATCGTCGATGAAATTTGTTCTGCAAGGTCGGTATACACAATACTATCCTCTTCGGTTTTTCCTACATTATAGAGATCGATATAATCTTTAATCAGATCTTTATCTTCAAATGATTTAGGATAGATTTGAACACCAGTAGGTGTATCATCCCCACCGATGATCCGCATGACAGATTGGTATGACACTTGAAGATTAAACGCTTGACCGGTTAAGACATTGATGGTTGGGCTGTTTTCTTGAGCGACGACAACATCGGATAGTTTCGCCTGTGCTAATAGATAATCCGTAAGCATGGTGGTGTAACCAATTCCTTCATCAAGGAGTTCACTAGATGCTTCTTCTTTGACACGTAAAATACCAGAGATTGTCACCGTTAATGAATCAGGAGAAAGATACATCGCTTCATAATCCGTTGAAGGAACATAGACTTGACCAAGTGTCACGTAGTAATCATTATTCGTGACGATTTTAAATGATTTTCCGATGAAATCCTCAAATGTATACGTCTCATCCACAATGATGCCTAACGCATTTAAAAACTCCAGGTCCAACCGATTTTGTGAATCCACGACTAAAACTAAATCATTCATCGTTACAGGATAGTTTCCTGCAAGAATATCGTATTGAGACGTGATAAATTCAGGATTATTGGGA
>CAYLLL010000008.1:0-14505 GCA_964384655.1 uncultured Mariniplasma sp.
CAATGTGCTCTGCATATCGAATTGATAATAGAGTCCGTCTAAAGGTGTTTCATTGTCTGTGATATCTCCGTATATACCCATACCATAGACAATCTCACCTGGATATGACTGGTCGTCGGCATAAATATAAAGATAGTAGTCAGAGACAACCCAAGACTCTTCAAGATCATCGTAGGTTAACATGAGATCAAGTGCATCCATGTAGTTATTCGCATCTGTTTCAGTCCAATCGAAAATATCAATATAGACTTCAAAGAATGACTCCGTACTATAATCAAGAATGAGTGAATCCTCAGATGTGAACGAGGGGATCAGTTGATAAAGATCAAATCCAAAGATCGCATTGAGTTGTGTGGGATCAAAAGGATTATTCGTTTCTGTTCCTTCTTTGTCCCCATAAATACCTATCCCATAAACCACATCGGGTGTATAACTTTCACTGTCTTCATAGACGTAAAGGAAGAATGATCCTACCACCCATGATTCTTCAACATCATCATAGGTGAGCATGAGATCAAGGGCATCCATATAATCATCAGCATCACCACTGGTCCAGTCAAAAAGATCAACATACACTTCAAACCATGTGGTATCACTATAATCTAGGACGACATAGTCTGTCGTATTGATCACTGGAATTTGTGCATATAAATCAAAACCAAAGACATCATTGAGATCCTTTGGATCAAAATCAGAAGTTGAAATAAGTGTTTCTTGATAGACTGCGATATATTCCTGGTTACTTGTCGCAACAACAACATCAGGTGTCCATCCGATAAACTCATAGGTATACATCTCTGTATCAGGTTTAGTCGGTGTATCGCCATCATAAACAGGAAGTTGTCCTTCGGTGACAAGTTGTGTATCTAAAACGGTTCCATCATCATTTTTAAATGTGATGGTATACGCTGTGGGTTCAACAATCACTTCTTCCCACTTCGCATACAATGTTAAGTTTCCTGTCGTTCCTGAAACAATCGAGGATACCATCGTATCAAAACTACCTTCTAAATACCATCCTTCAAAGGTGTAACCTTCTTTTGTAGGAACGAGTAGAACATAGTCATCTTCAATCGTATAACTTTGCTGCTGCCCTACTGGGTTTTGACCTCCATTAAGAACATACGTCAATGAATAGGATACCAAATCCCACTTGGCATAAAGTGTGATGGTCTCTTCATCTTTGTTTTCCTGTAAAAAGCTACTTGAAAACGCCTGATCCAATGTCTGATCGATGAACCAACCTTCAAAAGAATACCCTTCCTTGGTGGGGTCTGAGGGCATTATAAGAACACTGCCTTCTTCAATCACCAGATCAGAGATTGGGTTTCCCCCTTGGGTGTTGAACTTTAATGTCAGTGACGTGCTGGATTGACACGCAACTAAAAAAAAGAGCGCGCCGATGACCAATGAAAACATAAACCATTTTTTAAACATAATTATCCTCGCTAAATTATCATAATGTAGTTGAATTATAACATAATTCTTTCATATGGTATCTTTGATTTCTTCTTGATTTCATAAAATGACGTATTTGAATCGATTAAAGAAAACATCCATCTTGGTTCGATGGATGTCAATGAATTCTATAATGATGTAATCAACGAAGTGACTTGGCATAGACGCAACACATGGGTTTTATGCCGTTCCTTATTTTCGTCTTCTTTTTTGGTGACTTTGGGCATTATTTTGAATTCTTCACACAACACGGTCATGAATCCCTCTTGTTCAATAAAGACAACGTCTTTAAACCCTAATGCCAAAAGAGAATCTCTTAATTGCTTTAAAGGTTGATCAAAAGTGCCATTAATACCTACTCCATCTTCGATTCGATCAGGCTTTAAGACATTGAACGTAGAGCGAATCTTTTCAGACAAATCCCATTTCCGAATATATAAATTGCTCTCTACAGCGATCTGTGTCTTGATCATGAATCCAGAAAAATCAATGACTTGTGATGTTCCCTTCCCTGTAGAGACTTGATGCGAATATCGAAGCGCATGAACATCTAGATTTCGATCCGTGTTTGATAGTGTGTAATAAAACTGTTCGCTTGCATAGTTTGGAATGATTGGATGTGTTAAGAATCGTTGATCTTGTTTTCTCTCTTGAGTGACTGAAAAAGAATCTTCATGATCATACGTCCATGTTTCGATGTGCTTTTTCCAGTAATCATCAATAATGATTCCACGGACTAAGGGTTCTTTTTTGGTGCTGCTAATCGCAAATGCAATGAGTAATCCCATTTCAACGAAAAATAATCCAAATGCTGTTATCATGAATACGGGAAATACAGGGTCTAGAGACTCAATGGTCACTGCAAGGACAATAAGGAGAACAGATATTAAAAATAAAACGCCTGAAAGTTGTAGATAACGGAATCGCTTTAAAGCTTTGATCTTTTGATAGACAGAATTATTCATAGAACCACCTCTCTCCTATCATACATGATTTTTATGTATTCAGCAAATCATGCGCCATTCCCCTATAATGATAAATTAGCAAGAAATGTCCGATTAACGATACGAATAATCGTACCACTCATTGTGACGGTCATGATAGTACCGAAGCCTATCCCTGATAGATTTCCTGCTAATATACCAAATACAAGAGCGATGGAGAAAGCCACGCCATACGTCACATAAGTCCCCCAAAAATCGCTTTTTAGACGTACTTGCATCTGATATAAAAAGACATCACAAGGATGCACTGCGATTAATATTTTCAAATGGAGAGCGATAGAAAAAAGTAAAATGAATAGTCCTATCACATTCATACCTACACGCAGCCATAGATTCCATGTGTGAATGATCGATATCCATGAAATGAATAGGTCGGAGAGAAAACCAAACGATAATAAAAACGCAAGTGACAAGAGAATATCTATCACATGAAATTTTCGACTAAGCAATAACGCGATGCCAAAAAATAATAAGGCTAAAATGATAAATGAGGTCCCAAACGACAGGTGAAAAAATGAACCCATATGATACGCAGCACTCCCCCATGCCGTCAATCCCATGTTTGAATTCACCATCAATGCGGTCCCTAACGCATTTCCTAAAACAGAAACACATAAATAGATGAGTTTTTTTGTCATATGTATCGAATGTTATACCTCATTTTTGCAATATATAGATTTATACTTAGAATTTCTTAATCCAAAATGGGATTCATTTCATGGAATACAAGAAGATTTCCATCTTGATCATACCCACATATCTTCCCATTGGAAATGAACAACTGAAAGAGAGGGGTTCCTGGATAATTCATCGTGAGTTGTCCATCAACCACTTGATAACTACCAATATAATCACTCGTTTGGGTTTGAGAATCTGCGGTGATACTCCAGGATTCTGCATAGGTTCCCGAATCATAGAACTGAATCCGATAATAATTGAGTGTGTATGGAAAATTGGAAATCATTACGGATGCTTCAAAGTAACCAACAATAACCTCTGATAAATCATTTTCTTCTTTGTTTTGTAGATACGTGGTTCTTTCTTGATTTCTTTGGTCGATCTTATTCATCTGCATCTGATATTGATTTAAGAAGAGTGCAAGCATAGGTGCTAAATCCGGTTGTTCGATGAGACCTAAGGAGACCCCTTGACGATAATAATCGATGAATAAAGCAAGATCTTGAATATACTGATTTTTTAATACTAATTGTGCTGTTTCCCTTAGTTGTTTATATTCAGAGAGTTGCGTATCAAAGGATGATTGAATTTGGGTGATGACTTCATCTATCGATAATTCTGCAAAGTCACCATCATCCATGAATCGCTCATAAAGGTCGTACATCTTTGCTTGAAAGCGAGTGAGTTGCAATCCATCTAGGGATTTAACACTTGCTAAACCCACGGCTTGTTGATCGATAATCACACATCCAACTTTTAAGTCCTCTAGATAGTCTTCGATAAAATCTCTGATATTTTCTTGAAATACCGTATTATATGTACTCTCTGCAAATAACGCAATCCCGTTTTCTTCAGCGAATAAATCGATATACCCTGTCTCAATAGCACTATCGATGATGACACTTAATGCCTCTTCATAGGGTAATCCTAGAAGATCAATATCTGCAAGCATAATCTCAGATTCATCATTTAAAAGTGCATAATGTGAAACGTGATTTTCTTCATCTAAAAACATATCGATGTTTGGACTCATCGCTAGTGAGATGTACTGGTAATTGACCACCTCTCGACTTTGGCATGCTGAAAGCATCCCTATGAGAATGATGAACAAAACGAAAACGAACTTTCTCATGATACCCTCCTCGATTGAATAAGATGATTCTCATCATTTTTATTTCATGACGGATAGGATTTCCCTATGCAATACTCTTGGTTTAATTATACATGCGATGTCGAATTCCTCACTTCATTTTTACTAAATATTATAAGTAATTCAGCTATTTATAATCTTAATCACTTCTTTTGCATTGCAAAAGTTCCTCATATAAAATGATACATGCGAACACCTAATCAAGGAGGACATTATGCAAAAATTAATTTATGGCGTTATCGCAATCTTACTCATAACTACACTATCGGCATGTCAGTTTGAAGATGATGATATGTCGATCACGATTTATACTGAAAGACATTATGATACGGATCAACTCCTCTATGATGAGTTCACGGAAAATACAGGGATCAAAGTTAATCTCATCAGAGATGATGCAGATAAACTGATCACTCGCTTAGACAATGAAGGCAAGGATACCGAAGCTGATCTTTTAATCATTGCTGATGCAGGTCGTTTAGGACGAGCCAAAGACATGGATCTACTGCAACCCATCACCTCTGAAACTTTAGATCTTCAAGTACCTGAAAACTATCGTGATCCTGAAATGGTTTGGTATGGTCTTACGATGAGAGCACGAGTCATCGTTTATCATCCAGATCGCGTATCCCCCTCTGAATTATCCACCTATGAAGCATTGACAGATGAAAAATGGCAAGGTCGGGTGATCACTCGTACATCCACCAATATTTATAATCAAAGTCTCATGGCTTCCTTCATCGAATTATGGGGTGAAGAGCAAGCATTCTCATGGGCTGAAGGATTAGCTCATAATTTTGCAAGAGATCCTGAAGGAAATGATCGAGATCAAGCCAAAGCTGTCGTTGCGGGTGTTGCTGATCTAGCCATCATGAATACCTACTATATCGGACGAATGCTCTATTCAAGCGATCCTGAAGAAGTCACAGTCGCACAGACGATACGCGTCTTTTTTCCTAATCAGGAGACCACAGGCACCCATGTTAATGTCAGTGGCATAGGGATTGTGAAGCACTCAAAAAATGTTGACTATGCGTTAAAACTCATGGAGTTTTTAACAAGTGAAACTGCACAATCATCCTATGCAAATGCGAATTTTGAATATCCTATTCATCCCAATGTTCAACCCCATGCTCTCTTACAATCTTGGGGAACATTCGTCAAGCAAGAGATCCCTTTAAGTGTTTTAAGTGAGCACAGCACCAAAGCAACCATGCTGATGAATCAAGCGGGTTGGAAGTAATCAAAGGAGCCTCCGATGTGGCATAAAATCAAAGCCCATCTCAATATCTTTTCGATCATTAGTATCTTCAGTGGCATGTTGATCATCTTGCCACTTCTAGGGATGCTTTTTGAACTTACATCACCAGTCACTCCTGAATGGAATCATATTAAAACATATCTCCTAAAGGAATACATGATCAATACCGTGATTTTAGTGATCCTAGTTGCCACATTCTCTATCCTTATGGGTGTATTTTCTGCGTATGTTATTGCGAGATATAATTTCAAGGGAAGAAATCTTATTGCTTGGCTTCTTGTTTTACCGCTTGCTATTCCATCATATATCGCGGGTTATATCTATGCGGATATGACATCATACACCGGAACGATATCCCTCCTTCTTCGATCATTGGGTGTGTTGACCCCCATAAGCATTATGAATATTTTAGGGGCATCACTCATATTCTCTTTCACACTATATCCTTATGTCTATATTCTTTCACTTTCAAGTTTAGCAAGGCAAAGTGCAAATTATCTTGATTCAGCAAAACTCTTAGGTGCGAGTCCAAGACGTACATTTTTCACAGTGACTCTTCCCTTATTAAGACCTGCACTTGTCGCGGGAAGTCTACTTGTTATTTTAGAAACGTTAAACGATTATGGTCTGGTTCAATACTTTAATGTTCGAGTCTTTAGTTTTGCGATCTTTAATGCTTGGTTCTCTTTAGGGGATGTAGTGAGTGCGATTCGTTTATCCGCGTTTCTACTTCTTACGGTTTTCTTTATCATCTTGCTTGAACGAGCGCTTCGAGGAAAAAGAAAGTATCATATGCCTACAAAATCGAGATTTGTCCATCGGATCAATCTAAAAGGTTGGCCCTTTATATTTGTTTTTTCAGGTCTACTTGTGATTCTTTTCTTTGGGTTTTTTATTCCTATCGCTCAAATGCTTTATTATCTCATACTTACCATCAAACAAACGTGGGATATCCATCTTTTCATCGTTACCTTACAAACTATCACCAATGGGATGATCGCCACTTTGGTCATCGTCATCGTATCCATCTTTATGGTGAATTTCAACCGAATGAAACGCAAGCGTTCACTCAGTCGATATTGGACGAAAGTGTCTAATCTTGGGTATGCGATTCCTGGAGCAGTCATCGCGGTTGCTGTTCATCTCTTCTTTGTGGATCTCGATCGTTTTCTTTCGCCCCTCTATCGTTTAATGAATCCGAGCAGTCCAACATTAGTGATTACCATGAGTTTATTTACCTTGATCTTTGCTTATGTATTGCGCTTCTTAAGCATTGGCTTTAACAGTGTTGAAAATCAATATGACAAAATAGGGGATCGCTACACTGAATCTGCTTACATGCTTGGAAGTTCTAGGTTAAGCACTCTTCTTCGTATTGATCTACCGATGATTTATCCTGGTCTTATCTCTGCACTCATCTTGGTCTTCATCGATGTCATTAAAGAACTTCCGCTGACGTTGATTCTAAGACCTGCGAATTATGATTCATTAGCGACCTTAGTTTATGTCTATACGTCCAATGAGATGATTCAAGAAGCTTCTCTTCCATCACTCATCCTTATCCTCATGGCATCTACACTGATCTATCTGATCACTCACTTTAAGAAAGGTGTGTTCTCTCATGTCTATTAAAATCCATCAGCTACATTTTCAATATGAGAAAAATCATCCTATTTTTAAAGGATGTTCTTTAGACATTCAAGAGGGTGAGATGGTTGCGATCTTAGGCTTAAGTGGTTCAGGGAAAAGTACACTTCTTCGTTTGATTGCGGGATTAGAGAAGCCCGATCATGGGGATATCTATCTTGATCAACACATCTTAACTTCAAATCAATCCTTTGTCGAACCTTCCAAACGAAAGATTGGGATGGTCTTTCAAGATTACGCACTCTTTCCACATCTCTCGGTTTATCAAAATGTCGCTTATGCGTTATTTAGATTAAAAAAGGAAGAAAAAGAGCCCATCGTTCACGATGTGCTCTCGCTTGTAGGATTAATCGATAAAAAAGAATATTACCCTCATGAACTTTCAGGGGGTCAACAACAACGTATTGCACTCGCAAGAAGCCTTGTTGCAAATCCTAAGGTATTACTTTTGGATGAACCTTTCAGCAATTTAGATGCAGAATTAAGAATGCAGATTCGCAAAGATCTACGATCCATCCTTAAATCAAGGAACATAACTTGTATCTTCGCGACCCATGATTTTGCTGATGCTAAAGATATCGCAGATCGCATGTATGTATTAAAAGATGGACTCTTTATCGAGAAGCCTATGACTTAGGCTTCTTGTTTTTTTACAGCGGTATTGATCCCATTTTTGTAGACAAAATATTTGGTATATAAAAACTCAGTCACTAAATTCGTTACCATGGTTAAGAATAAGACCAAATATTCATTCCATCCAATCCCCGTGAGGGCATCTCCCCACCATGTGGATGCTGGGGTAAAGAAGAGATAATAAAATGCAACTTTTGTCATCGCAATGGGGATATTATTGGCAGATTTGAACGTGAACTTTCGATTTAATGTGTAATTCCACAAAACACTTAATGTTAGTGCGATCAAATAAGAAGGCCAGTAAATTCATTTGGCAATTTTAAACAGTAGTGTAAATGAAAGGATTTGAATCACACCTGCAGAGATAGAAAAGAGGGTAAATTTCACCATATGAATGAAGTTATCATTGCTTTTTTGTCGAGATGAGTTCACAAAGTTCACGCTTTCTTATATGTTGTATGTCACCTATTATATCGCAAACGGTGAAAAATGCATCATTATAATGATGTTGATTGAAAATGTTTGAAATGATTGGTATCATGAAACATGAAGACATACACGTTTTTTCTAAACAGAGAGGTTATATGTTCAAAAATAAGAGCGTTGCATATCTATCCATCATCTATGCCATGATTGCTGCTTTGTTTTATGGTTTTAGTGCACCATTATCAAAGCTTCTTTTAAACGAGCTATCTCCTTATTTACTTTCATCACTTCTTTATTTTGGTGCAGGGTTTGGCATGCTCATTGTTACATTACTATCCAAGAAGAAAGACTCATCATCCAAGTTGAGTTTTCAAAAGTCTGATATGCAATACATCATTCTCATGATTCTTCTTGATATCATCGCACCTATTCTCTTAATGTTTGGACTATTATCTACCAATGCATCGACAGCATCCCTATTAAATAATTTTGAGATTGTGTTCACGGCCATCATCGCCATGATTTTCTTCAAAGAAATGATTGGTAAACGCATGTGGTTAGCCATAAGCTTCATCATCGTCGCAGGAGGATTGTTATCATTTGAAGATTTCACTGGATTTGAATTATCATTGGGTGCACTTTTGGTTTTAGCAGCAAGTCTTTCATGGGGACTAGAAAACAATTGTACACGTATGCTAGCTAAGCGAAATCCAATTCATGTAGTCATCATTAAGGGATTAGGCTCTGGTTTAGGCTCACTACTCATCGCATTGATGATGAATGAGGTAGGGGGACCACTTATGTATATTCTTTTAGGACTTCTTTTAGGGTTTTTCTCGTATGGTATGAGTCTTTACTTTTACATCAGTGCACAACGTCATTTAGGTGCTGCAAGGACTTCAGCATATTATGCAATCGCACCTTTCGCAGGAGCTTTGTTCTCATTTCTTGTCCTGCGAGAAACACTATCCTTCGTCTTTGTGATTGCGTTTATCGTTATGGCGTTTGGTGCATATGTCGCAATCAAGGAAAATCACGAATGACATTTGAAAAAAATCCCCATCCACGTGATGGACGTGTCATGGGGAGTTTTTTTATGGATTTAGTTTTTGATGATTGAATTTTTGTACGATTTTCATGATTTCTAAACAGACGGATTCAACATCACTGAGTGTTCCGATCTTGTATTCACCTGCTGTTGTGTAGACGATAACCTTCCCAAAAGAGTAACTGGTCATTCTAGAATGAGCTCTTCTGGGGATCACTTGTTGAATTTGATGAAGCGGAATGGTTTTTGTACGCTTGGTGTAATGAAGATAAAGATTGTCTTCATCACATGTGATCATTGTGGATGGTTTTCTCGATTGAATAGCGATATCAATGATCAAATAAAGAATCAAGAAAGGTACAACAACGACAAGCACACGTTGCTCTGTTTCTAAATCATTTCCATTCAGTGAATAAAGAACTCCACCCAATGCCACCAAAAGAATTAAAGCGAAAACTTGAAGACCTATGTCTCCTGTAGATTTGACACCTATGACTTGTTTCATATTCCCCCACCTTAAACGGTTATTAGATTGCAATGACATTGTAACACATCATAAAATTCAAATCAATGATTACAATGATATTTAAATGTGCTAAAATAAATGTACTGATTCATATTTGGGGGAAATAGCATGGACAAAATAAATCAACAAGGAATTTTTCGCTTTATATTAAAGAAGATCACTGTATGGATGATTCTTCTCTTTATGTCTGTCTTGCTACTGGGGTGTGTCGAAAATGCAAAACCAGCGGATAATCCTTACTTTGAAGATGATACGAACGAAGATTTTGAAACATTTCTCACACAATTTTCATTATTCATGAATGACATAGATGAATACTATAATCAAACGTATTATTATGATGGTTTTATCTCTCCATTTGACTATCAAACCAAAGAGGGATACCAATCATTACCTCAAAAGGAACTTTATACGAAAGAAGATCTCTCACTCAATGATTCAATCATTGATGAACGGTACTTATTTAGAACTTCAGGACTGTTTTATGCCCTCGATAATGATCGCTTTATGTATTTAAAAGTCCTTGATCAACTCAATACATGTAAAGAGAATACCTATTGTGAGGGTGAGGAAGGTGATTTCATTCACTATTCGATGAATGATGATCAACTCTATTTTCATTATCGAGTTCACTTCTGGCAAGATAATATCTTTGACTATATGTTTTACTTTTCAGTGAATCGCGATAAACTTGAATTAACCTTCCTGTATAAGGTCTATAATGCTTATAGCCTTGACATTGAATATATCGCTTATGTTGATTATGTTGAAGGTGAAAAGGAAGTCAATCTTAGCTTCGATGGAACCATTTTTCTCTCACTTTATGACATCCAAACAGGTTATGTGATGGAAAAAGAACTCATTGAGGATGATCGATACGGCATTCGGTATTATGATGTCGCGGGTGAAGTTGAATATTGGACACACATGGATCTTACAAGTGATTATGACTATTCAGTCTATGCAATGTTCTATAAAAATCATCGGTGGGCTGTGGAATTATCAAAGATTAATGATAGGGTTGATTATTCCAAAGTAAGACTCAATGTCTTTGAGGGCTGGAACGAACTTCATGTCACTTGGTTGAACACATCCCCTTACATGGAGTTTTATATCGCAAATGATGGACAGACATTGGCTGAAGATTTAAATATTCGATTTGATCAGGTGCGCGGTGATGTCTTTATTCAAGAGATTGATTTTGACATCGCATCGCTCACATCGATTGGAATTACCTATGAGCTTGATGATCAAGAGATCATTCAACAATGTGATGATTTTAAAAACAATATCGCTGCATTGGAATATACCTATAATTTATATCAAACCAATCAAGAACTTCTTGATCGGTTTAACGAAAAAACGGGTACTGAATTTACATTTCCTTTATTCTAATTCGTCTTCTCTCTCCATATAAAAACCAATCACTTGGGAATCCTTGTGATTGGTTTTTGCTTTATCATGATCTTTATCTTCATCCTCCCCTATGGTTGAAGTAAAGATATGTCATAAATCAGTGTCTAATCTTGTTGGAAAATAAGCTTTGCATGTCTCACAAGTTCAACAAATTGTGCACGATAACCTCTATCATCGGATCCTAGAGATGCATTAGCTCGTTCGATGATCGCATCAAAACTTGCATTATATTTGTAGGCTGAATCTCTTAACAATAATCCAAATTCAACGACACTACTTGCAAATCTGAATGTTTCCGATGGGTTTTCAGTAAATTCATCGGCAAGCATGTATTTTTCAATGAGTAATGATGTGCCTTCATCGGGATGCTTATAACGAATTTGGATATTTACATATTCATCCATATAGTTCTCTCCGTTATACCGTAGAGTCTCTGGACGATCTATCGTGATTGGCTCAATCGATTCACCTGAACTTGCAGGGATAATTTCATAAAACGCGATCACCACATGCCCTGACCCCATATCCCCTGCATCTTTGGTGTCATCTTCAAAATCTTCATAATCCAGGATTCTATTTTCATAACCGATCAAGCGGTACCCTTTTACGTGGACAGGATTAAACTCAATTTGAAGTTTCACATCTTTGGCTACGGTGACCATCGTGGCACCTAATTGATGCATGAAGACTTTTTCCGCTTCTAAATATGAATCAATATAATAGTAAACACCATTTCCATGATCTGCTAAGGATTCCATGATATCATCACGAAGATTGCCTGTACCAAAACCTAAGACACTTAAGAAAACACCTGATTCTCTTTTTTCTTCGATCAAATCTTCTAAAGCATCTACACTACTTAATCCCACATTGAAGTCGCCATCACTCGCTAATATAATCCGGTTATTTCCACCTTCAATGAAGTTTCTTTCGGCGACTTTATAGGCGAGTTCGATCCCTGCACCACCTGCAGTCGATCCTCCCGCTTGTAAATCGTCTAATGCCATAAGAATTTCTTCTTTATCTGTCGCATCTCCACCTTCTAAGACAACCCCTGCAGCACCTGCATAAACGACCATAGAGATACGATCTTGAGGTCTAAGTTGTTCAACCAGTAGGACCATCGCTTGTTTGAGTAATGGAAGCTTATTATCAGCAAACATACTTCCTGACACATCGATTAAGAAAACAAGATTCATACCCTCTGTTTCTTCAAAAATGATCTCTTCAGTTTTCAATCCTACCATCAATAATTGATGATTCGCATTCCATGGAGCTAAACTTAGTTCAGTGTGAATCTTAATCACTTCATCTTCACTGGGTCCAGCTAAGTTATAGGTGAAATAATTGATCATTTCTTCAATGCGTACAGCATCTTTTGGAGGTAGAAACCCACTATCTATATAACGTCTTATATTCGCATAAGATGCTGTATCCACATCGGTTGAGAAGGTGGAAACAGCCATATCAGCAACGGCAATAAATTCATTTTCGATAATCTCACTATACGATTCGCCTGGTTCACTGATCACTGGATTCCCTGATGGCCAATAAGCCACATTGACATCCTCAAGACTTGAACAAGCTCCTAAAGTTAATACACTGAATAGTAGACTTAATAGTAACAGTTTTCTCATATCTATTCCCTCGCTTTTCTCATTTCACCTTTATTATAGGGGTGACTTATGACAAACTTTTGTCTTTGTTGTGACAATGTTGTGACAAATCCATGATAGACTTGGCGGAATATCATTTTCGTGATATCATTAAACCAAACCCAATCGAGGGGGGATTTTTATGAAATTTCTAATCGTTGAAGATGAAAAGCACTTAAATGATTTACTTCATGACTACATCATCGATCAATATCCCAAAGCAACGATCCATCAAGTCTATGATGGTCTTTCAGCATTGCATAAGATTCAACAAGAACCTTATGATTTGATCTTGCTTGATGTTATGCTCCCTCATATGGGAGGATTTGAAGTGTGTCAAAAGGTAAGAGAATCCTCTTCTGTTCCTGTGATCATGCTTTCTGCGTTAAACGACGAAGAAAATCAGTTAAAGGGATATAACTTAGGGATTGATGACTATGTCACCAAACCCTATAGTCCTAAAATCGTGATAAAAAAGATTGAAGCTGTCTTAGCACGTTATGAAAATACGACCCCTGAAGATATGCAACGCTACGGAATCATCGATTATAATTTTGTGAAGTACAAGATTTTAGTCCAGCAACACCCTATTGAACTGAGTAAAAAAGAATGGGAGCTCTTCACGTTATTTATCCAAAATATTGGGCATGTGTACACACGCGAGGACTTACTCAATCTTGTGTGGGGATACGACTTTTATGGGTATGATCGTACGGTGGATACACACATCAAACGTTTAAGACAAAAATTAGGAAACGCAGCTAATTACATTAAAACCGTGTATAAATCAGGATACAAGTTTGAAAAGGATGAATAAATAAGGAGGATACGATGAGAGTCAGCATTTTTGTTAAAACATTTCTGATCTTGCTGATCTCTTTTTCGCTTGTCTTCTTTATAAGTATGACACTAGCTTCTCAAAGATTTTCTCCTCTTTATATTGAAGAAAACATTCAAAGCGTTCAAAATTCAATCCTTAATTCAGTGAACTTAATTCAAGATGGACGTTCACTTGAAGAAACACCTCTTAATCAGCTTTCCAGTGAAACATCGTTTATTCGTTTTACGAATGATGAATTGATTGAGTCGATTGGTCCGAATTATCTCAATGAAGATGAAATCATCAATTTTGTCATCTCAATCTATGATGATGAAGAAGCTATCACCCAAGACTCACTCACTTATACCATAGATTTTGTTGAAGATATCTATCATATCAATTATATCTATCAGTTTGCACTCGGTGATTATTTAATTATATATACAAAAATCCAATCTTTACAAAATGTCAACCTTGTTTTAAATCAAATCAACATGACGCAATCCATCTTTGTCATGGTTGCGATCCTCTTCTTATCCCTTGTGATTTCTATAAATATTGCAAGCCCCATTAGAAAGATAAGCCTTTATGCAAAAGACATTTCTGAACTGAAGTTCACGAAGAAATTAACACTAAAACGGCGTGATGAGTTTAAAGATCTCATCTCTTCACTCAATGAAATGACGTTTAATTTGAAGAAGACGTATAGCGAACTTAGTGAAGCCAATCGAAAATTAGCTTCTGATATCGACTATGAAAAGGAACAAGAAGAAAAGAAAAAGC
>CAYLLL010000009.1:0-13801 GCA_964384655.1 uncultured Mariniplasma sp.
TATGTCACTAAGATTGCCCATACGAAACCTGGGACTGCATCAAGATTTGGATTGACACCAATGTAGAATGCAATCGCAACCCATGGTGCTAAACCGATGACAGAACCGAAGATGAAGGGAAGCCAGTTGACTTTTTTACCAACTTTAGATTCGCCTGCATTAAGGAGTTCCATATCAAGACCGAATAAGTTCATCGCTGCATTCGCTAATGCGATGAGTGCGAAGACTGCAACGTCACGAACACCGAAGAGTGAAGAGATGAGCACGATCATTAAAGATGAACTTAATGCGTATTCATACCATCTGAGTTTGTTGATGCCTTGTTTCAAATCAGCGACATACTTATCTTTATAAGGAATTGCAATGATGAAATGGAAGAGGGCTGAAATGAGAAGGAAACTTGCGGTTAAGGGAAGGAAAGGAAGTTCAAATAATGTTTCAGTAGGTGTTAAGACTAACCCTTCACCTGTTACAAACTGTAAGTAATTACCAATGACAGGAATGGTGAATGTCTGAGTTCCTGTCCCATCTAAATTAGGATAAACAATAAAGGCAAATAACATCATGAGAACACCTTGAACAAGGTGAACAGAACCCATGATTTTGTTGAAACGAATTAAACTATCAAACGATAATTTATCAGCTTTTTGTACAGCTACACTCATAGTAAGTCTCCTTTACTTATATTTTGCATAATTATCTTATCATAGTGAATCATCATTAGCAAGCAACTTGACTTGCTGCCAAAGTAAAGAAAAATTTACCATTTAACGCATTATTCCATACTCATTTGATGATGATTTCAGTCTTATAATTGGGATAAATCTAGAGTGATTTTACATTCATCAGTCAGGACTTAATCAAACAAAGTTCCTCTCCTTTGAATCGTCTATGTGATTTTACACATAAACCCAAAATATGTGAAAATATTCAGGTTTCAGGGTTGAAATAAAGCGCTTTCATTGTATAATAGTAATGGTGAAGAACACAAACGACTATGATCACACATATGATGAATCTTCTGGGAATGCCCCTGTGGATCAAACAAAACAAGGATCAATTTGAATAACGGTATATCAGTGACCGTTTGTTTTTTCACGCCTACCCTAACCAATCAATACTTTTTTAGATAAGAAAGAGAGGACTATAAAATTGTTTAAAAGTACGTATCTTATCAATGTTTTTGCTGATCTACAAAAGCGATACAATGATCAGCCAGAGTTTCTACAAGCTGTTGAGGAATTCTTAACATCCATCGACCTTCTCGTGGATAAAGATCCAAGAATTCAACAAGATGCGATTATTGAACGAATGATTGAACCCGAAAGAATGATCAAATTTAGAGTTTCATGGGTCGATGATTCAGGTAAAGTTCAAGTCAATCGTGCGATGCGCGTTCAGTTTAACTCAGCGATTGGACCTTATAAAGGTGGTATTCGTTTTGATCACTCTGTCAATGAGTCAATTATGAAGTTCTTAGCTTTTGAACAAACATTTAAAAACTCATTAACATGTCTACCCATGGGTGGAGCCAAGGGTGGTGCAGATTTTGATCCTCGTGGAAAAAGCGATAATGAAATCATGCGCTTCTGTCAAGGCTTTATCTTAGAAATGTATCGTCATATAGGACCAAGAATGGACGTCCCTGCAGGTGATTTGGGTGTCGGTGCACGTGAAATTGGATATATGTATGGCATGTATAAGCGTATTGAAAATGAATTTAGTGGTACCTTCACATCTAAAGGGATTGAATCCGGTGGTTCTTTAGGAAGAGCTGAAGCGACTGGGTATGGTTTATGCTACTTTGTAGAAGAAATGCTCAGGGTATTCAAAAATGATACCTTTAAAGATAAGAGAGTCATTGTCAGTGGTGCCGGTAAAGTGGGATCCATGGCTGCAGAAAAAGCGATTGAACTCGGTGCGAAAGTCATCGCCATCAGTGATATCTCCGGTGTCATTCACGATGAAAATGGGATTGATATCAATTTGATTAAGAATTTATCAAAGACCAACAGTGTCGTCATTGATAAATATATGACATATCATCCTGAAGCAACATTCTATCCAGATACAAAGGACATCTGGAAGATTCCATGTGATATCGCACTTCCTTGTGCGACACAAAATGAAATCTACCTTGAATCGGCAGAAGAACTTGTCAAGAATGGATGCTGGCTCGTTGCTGAAGGCGCAAACATGCCTACCACGATTGAAGCGACTAAATACTTTAGAGAACATAATGTGTTGTTTGCCCCAGGTAAAGCTGCTAACGCGGGTGGTGTTGCCGTCTCTGGATTAGAAATGACCCAAAATGCTACCTTCCAAAACTGGAGTTTCAAAGAAGTCGATGATAAACTCCATGAAATCATGAAGCGTATCTTTAACAGATGCCATGAAGCATCCTTAACATACACAGGAAAACCTGATGATCTCATTACAGGAGCAAATATCGCAGGATTCATGAAAGTGTATCAAGCGATGATTCAACAAGGCGTATAAACATTTTTAAAAGATAGAGGACAGTTCATGTCCTCTTTTTTGTGTATGATTAATCT
Source organism: uncultured Mariniplasma sp. (assembly GCA_964384655.1). GTDB lineage: Bacteria > Bacillota_I > Bacilli_A > Acholeplasmatales > Acholeplasmataceae > Peloplasma. The sequence continues at coordinate 2,556 of CAYLLL010000009.1, forward strand.
CAACTTATCAACATGTTTGAAACGTGGTATAATGAATAAGGTTATATCAACATGAATAAAGAAGGTTACATTATGGTTTCTCTACTCACAATTTTCTTGGTTTTCTTCAAGATTGGTGCGTTCACTTTTGGTGGTGGATTAGCGATGATTCCCATTATCAAACGCGATATTGTGTCCCGCGGTTGGATTGAAGAAAACGAACTTATGGATTATATCGCAGTCGCTCAGGTGGCACCAGGGATGATTGCCATTAATATTGCTGTACTCGTCGGTGAACATATCCGAGGGAAAAGAGGAAGTTTGGTCGCTGTTCTAGGTGTTGCACTCCCTTCGCTCATTGTGATCACGTTGATTGCAGCGCTTTTAAGAGAGTTTGCCGAAATTGAACTCGTTCAATTTGCCCTAAAGGGCATTTTGATGACCGTAGTTGTCTTACTTTTTAGTGCGATGATTGATCTAGGGAAGAAAAATATTTATAATATTGGACTTCTCATTTATGCGATTTTAGGATTTGCAGCCGTATTCTTCTTTGACGTGTCTACAGTCCTTGTCATTTTAACTGCCTTTGTATTGGGGACCATTCATGCGTATATTCTCTTTCGAAAGAAGGTGAAAGCATGATAGAGCTCATCTTAATCTTTTTATATGTAGGGTTATTCACGATTGGTGGAGGAATGGTAGCTATCCCATTAATCCAGCAACAAGTTGTTGGACGAGGAATGATCACGTTTGATGAGTTCATCGCTATGCTCGCGATTGCTGAATCGACACCTGGACCGATTGGGATCAATATCGCCACTTATGTTGGCTTTACCCATCAGCATATTTTAGGTGCAGTGGTTGCTACAGCATCCTTCATTCTCCCTTCATTTATTATTGTTTCAGCACTTGCTGGATTACTTAAAAAATACCGATACAGTTTGCTCGTTATTTACTGGTTTTATTATTTAAAAGCGGTCATTATCGGACTCATCGGCTATGCGGCTGTCAATATTTTACTCCATGCTGTCGTTATCGATGGGTTTCCCAATCTCAATCTTGATTATAAAGCGATAGGATTAATCGTTGTTATGGCTGTTCTCTATCGATTTTTCTATAAGAAACCTTGGTTATTGATTATCTTTGGGGCTATCTTAGGCATGATAGTCTATAGTTTACCCATATGAACAACCCATTATTAAAGGACACGCTGTGTCCTTTTTTAATTAAAACTTGACAAGTGACTTTAATCGTAATAAGATATAGATAAATTATACGATGAGCAATTGAATGACATCTTTTACTTTTCTTTTTTCTTTGATGCATGATATTAGATGTTTGATATGCGATCATCAATCGACAGCCATGTTGACTATATAACGGACCTTTTATGATAACACGACGAAGATTTGTGTGTTTTTTCATTTGCAAAGGAGAATAGAATGATGGTAATGAGAAAGATTCTGGATAAGTATCCACAAAAAGAGGATCAGTTGATTGAGATTTTGCTAGAATATCAAGTTGAAAAAGAGGATCACTATATTTCAAAAGAAGATATTGTGGACATCGCTTCATACTTGCATATTCCTGAAAGTAAGGTATGCAGTGTCCTTTCTTTTTATTCTTTTTTCAGTGATCACCCAAGAGGAAAGCACATCATCCAAGTGTGTAAAGATGTTCCCTGTTACATTAGTTCACAAGTGGATATCTTAAAAGTGATTGAAAAAGAATTAGGGATTCGGATTGGAGAAACCACTGAAAACAAGCAGTTTACCTTAGAGAACACAAGCTGTTTAGGATGCTGTGATAAATCGCCTGCTATGCGAATCAACGATCGAATTTACACACATCTTACGGCAGATAAAGTCAAAGCTATTTTATCTGAATATCGGGTGCTAAAATCATGATCGAAAAAAAACTAATTTCAAAACGATGTGGAAACATCAATCCTCTCTCAATCGATGAGTATATTGCTATGGATGGTTACTCCAACCTTAAAAAAGCACTTCGTATGGAAAGAACTGAAATCATTGAAGAAGTACAAAAGGCTTACCTCAGAGGACGAGGTGGAGCTGGCTTTCCTACGGCGATTAAAATGATGGGTTTAGCCAAGGAAGTGAGTAAAGAAAAATACATTATTTGTAATGCTGATGAAGGCGAACCCGGTAACTTTAAAGATCGGTATTTGCTCGAAAATGATCCTCATCAAATCATCGAAGGTATGATCATTGTGGCTTATGCAACTGGAGGGACACAAGGATTTATTTATGTAAGAGGTGAGTATCAGAAATCGATAAGTCTATTAAAATGGACGATTGATGAAGCTCGGAAAAAAGGATATCTTGGAGAAAAAATACTAGGGTCTAAATTGAACTTTGATATTGAGATACGTTCAGGAGCTGGATCCTATGTTTGTGGCGAAGAATTTGCCCTTATTGAATCGATTGAAGGACATCCGGGGAGAACGCGTGTGAAACCTCCTTTTCCCACACAACATGGACTCTATGGGAAACCTACTTTAATCAATAATGTGGAAACATTCTCAACCATCCCCACCATTATTGAGATCACAGGTAAAGCATTCGCAAAGATCGGTACACCCTCATCAACAGGAACAAAGCTTCTCTCATTATCAGGGAATATTAAAAACAAAGGTGTATTTTAAGTCCCCTATGGTGTGACCATACGTGACGTGATCTATGGTTTGGGAGGAGGAGTTCAAGATAACAGGAAAATTAAGATGGTTCAATTAGGTGGAGCCTGTGGTCCAATCATCCCCGAATATATGCTCGATATGATGATCGATTTTGAGCGATTTGAAGAATTTGAGTCTAAGACAGGTGCTGGGGCGATTATTGTGATCGATGATCGGTTCGACATCTTTACGATATTACTTAAAACTATACGCTTTTTTCAACATGAATCATGTGGTAAATGTACACCGTGCCGAGAGGGACACATTCAACTAGGTAATCTTGTTGAAAAATTTATTGAGCGTAAAGCAACCATGCAAGATATCGCCTCTTTGGAATCTCTGGCTCGTGTGATTCACCAAGCCTCTCTGTGTGGTTTGGGACAAACCTCACCCACAGCCATTATCGCTTCACTAAGATATTTTAGGGATGACTATATCGATCGAGTCGAACATCCCTATAAGGCATAAAGGAGGATATCATGGTCAATTTAACGATTAATAATGTGAAAGTAACGGTAGAGGAAAACACTTCGATTTTACATGCTGCTAAACAATACAATATGAATATTCCCACACTATGCTATTACGAAGATTTAGATATCAAATCGGATTGTCGTGTATGCGTCGTCGAAGTCGCAGGTAAAAGGGGATTAGTTTCAGCGTGTTCAACTCTAGTCAGTGAAGGTTTAGTCGTATACACGAACTCTCCAAGAGTTTTAAATGCTCGTAAAACGATTGTTGAACTCATTTTATCTAACCACGATACGAATTGCACCACATGTGTAAAAAATATGCGATGTGAATTACAAAACCTTGCAAAGAATCTAGGGATCGATGAGAATCGCTTTCCTTCAGTTTTCGAAAAGTGCGCGATGGATGAGAACAATCCATCCCTTGTTCGAAATCCCAATGTATGTATTAAATGTGGTCGTTGTGTTGATGTGTGTAATCATGTTCAAGGTACGAATGTATTATCTTTCATGCATCGAGGTCATGATACCAAGGTATCTCCTGTCTATGATGAAGCACTCAATGATGATTTTTGTACATTTTGTGGACAGTGTGCAAGTGTATGTCCCACCGGAGCGATTATTGAGAAGGATGAAACAGACATTGTTTGGAAAGCATTAACCGATCCAAATAAGCATGTCATCGTTCAGGTAGCCCCAGCAGTTCGCGTTTCTTTAGGTGAGGAAGTGGGTCAACATATTGGAACAATCGTCACTGGAAAAATGGTAACAGCGATGAAAATGCTTGGATTTGATCAAGTCTTCGATACAGATTTCACCGCAGATTTAACGATTATTGAGGAAGGACATGAATTGATTCATCGCATCCAAAATGGTGGTGTCCTTCCCATGATGACATCATGTTGTCCAGGTTGGATCAATTATGCTGAAACAAGGTTTCCTGATATCTTAGATCATATTTCTACATGCAAATCACCACAACAGATGTTTGGTGCGTTAGCTAAATCATATTATCCTACATATGCAAATGTTCCAGTTGACGATATCTTCGTTGTCTCTGTGATGCCGTGTACAGCAAAAAAATATGAAGCTAAAAGATCAGATATCAATGCGAATGAATCCGTTCCAGATGTTGATGTGGTGTTAACAACGCGTGAACTAGGGAAGATGATCAAACAAATGGGAATCGATTTTGAAGGTTTACCCGAAACACCTTTTGATGCTCCATTTGGGATTACATCAGGTGCTGCAGCGATCTTTGGCGCGACTGGGGGTGTCATGGAAGCAGCCATTCGCTCCGTCTATGAAATCGTCAATAAGAAACCTTTAGAACAATTAGATTTTGTTGAGCTCAGAGGACTTCAAGGAATCAAAGAAGCAGAGATCATTTTGGGTGGTAGTAAAGTTAAAGTCGCGGTAGCTCATACACTTTCAATGGCAAAGACCTTATGTGAACAAATAAGAAATGGGACTTCTCCCTATGCATTCATTGAAATTATGACATGTCCAGGTGGATGTATTGGTGGAGGAGGGCAACCTTTTGGTACGACCAATAAGGTGCGTCAAGAGAGAATCCATTCGACGTACATGCTTGATCAAAGCATGCAGATTCGGAAATCTCATGATAACCCCGATGTCATCGCGCTTTATGAAAGATTTCTTAAAGAACCTCTTGGAACCCTATCTCATCAGTTACTACACACACATTATCACGATAGACAACACAAACACTAATAAAAAAGGACTTTCGCGAGAAAGTCCTTTGATTCTTTATAACCATGCTAATGGAAGATATAGTTCATCAATCTCAATCAAGAGGAAGACATCTGTCCATGTGGTTCCATTTTCAAACATCCACGTGGTGGAATATACCTTAAGATGATGAATGGATACCGAATATTCATCAGCGATGTCTTGTAGTGTATCAAAGTCATAGAAATCTTGAAGATATTCATGATTTTGAACAGCAAGATCATCCATCATGGGTGTCACGTCCATTAGGATATAATATTCACCATATCGGCTAGAGACATATGTTTGAATGGTTTCATTTAATGAAGGATAAAGGGGAATGCGAGTATGTACTAGATAGCGTTCATTGGTTTCAGTGATGATCACAAACTCTTTTTGAAGGGTATCCAAGGTGACCACATAACCAAAGACATTATCTACATTGAGATTCGCTGCATATTGATCCTTTTGTAATCCAGTGTATGCAATTAATGCATTGTCTTTCTGAACGAATTGATTGACAGTATAACCATCGATATCATAGATAGCTGATATTGCATCCATCGAACTCGCAAAATCCTTTTGAATGTCACCATTATAGACATAGGTCACACCCATAAGCGCTGAAAGAAGTGCATTGTAACTCCATATTTCATAGCGCATATCACCCTCTTCATCTAAGTAGGATAATTCAATCTCAGGTAAGGAGGTATCGATACCAATCGATAGTCCAAAGTTAGCAGGATCGAGATCAGATAAGACGGTCATATAACCTGGTAGATCTCCAATCGCTCCTGAAAATCCTCCAAAGTATAGATCATACGCACCCGCTTCGATGAGGTTTGGTAAATAGGATGAGGGAAATGCGATGTCAAAGCGCTGAATATCGACTCTTACATGATGCTCTTCATCGATTAGAACAGCTTCATAAAGAGCTTCAAGATTTTCCATCAGTGTGACCACTTCACTTCGTCCTCCAGATTGATAATAAAGAGAAAGTTCAACGAGGGTATAGTTATCTTCTGTTCCAGCAGTGTAATAACCATCATCGATCGCTTGATCGATTGCTTGATTAAAGTACTCTTTTGCTTGAACTTCATCAAAACCATATGAGTCTTCTAAATATGCTTGCGATAGTAGAGAAGGGGTTGTTCCACTACGATAGCTGTTTACATAGGGATTTAAGGCATAATCATAGGAGATCAGGAGGTGTTCAGTTGAAAAACCTAAACGGTAATCATCGATCAACGATAGACGATCAACGCCATAATAAAGCGCTTTTCTCATATCTTCGTACATTAACATGGGTTCAAGTTCATAATCCATATTGATGGTTAAATGAGGATATTTTTCTTTAAATAGTTCTCTGTTTTCTGAAGTACCTAAAGAATTAATTCCTAAACGCCATACAGTGGGTGATGATTCAATCATATAAGGAACTTCAGAAAGTGACTCTAAATCATTACCATTAGGTAAGTAACACATATCGAGTTCACCCATAAGATATGCTTGATAAATACCCTCGTAATCGATCACATAATGAATATCTGGAAAATATCGATAATGAATGCCTGTGATGGCTATGTCTTCAGCCATTGGATGTAAAGGGTTATATTCAAATTCCATCGAGTCTTCATAGGTCCAAGACGTTAATTTAAATAACCCAGAAGAAGGTGTCGTTGAAACGGATGTTGCATATTGATTCCCTAAAGATTCATAAAGTTCTTGATGGATAGGTGAGTAATAAGGTGATGCAAAGAGTGACAAGACATGTGGCATATATACAGGTGTATTAAATTCGAGTTCAATGGTTAAATTGGATGTTGTTGATACATTAATTCCAACTTCATGCAATTCAGCGTTGCCATCTAAATATTGACGAACATTTATAATCCCTGAGTCGCTTAATCCTAGAGGATGGCTAACTAATGGAAAATTTTCTTTTAATGCTTCTTTGATGGTCCACACAAAATCTTCGGCTGTAATAAAGGGATCATCGACTTCTAGCCCGTCAGGAATATACCAAGAGAGTTGATCTTTTAAGGTGATATTCCATCGTGTGGACTGATATCCATTAGGTGTCATCACACCTTCGATCGCGACAGGATAGTCATCCGCGAGAGACGAAGTGTATTCCCAAGTACCTTCAATAGGATCTTGTATTCTCTCATAGAGAGTTCCCGAAACATGATCATAGTAAGACGTAGGGTTTCTTGGTATATTCATCCAAGGATTTAAGTTGTCTGTCTCATCGGTATAATACGTTCTAAACGTATACTCAGAAGCATTTCCGAACGTTACCTCATCGAATTTAACGAATGAGTCATTCTTATTTAACTGAAGATAAGGCAATGTGTATCCTAAGTGATATTGATAACGCTCTGAGATCAAATCCACACGATCTGAGAATAGCATGATCTTGGATTGGGATACCAAAGGAATGCCTCCATACATATGCTCCATTAAGTAAGCTTCAAGTTTTGTCAGTATCTCTTCCTTTTCAAGATTATATAGAGATTCAAAATCATAGCGTCCGTTGGCAAGTTCATAGACAATGGGAGACGTTAAGTTGATGGTAAAGCTTGTAGTAAAGCCCAAAAAATGGACGATGATCGTATGCTCTCCCGATGTCGAAAGTTTAGCTAAATCGGTTTCAGTGATCATATATTCTTCAACAACTATGGTTTCGGTGTGACCATCTGAATATTCGATAACTAACATGATATCTGATAGATAAAAATCAGCAACCATAACCTCATCAGGTAGACTGCTCGGATCAATGCTAATCGAAGTCATCGTGACTTTCTCAGTACACCCACTCATAACAATAAATAACAAAAATAGACCAATAATAAATCGTTTATACCATAATCCTTTCATGTAAATTCCCCCTTGATTCATTTGTTTCATCTTATCACATTATTTTTGATATGTCTCTTTTTTTAGAATTATTATGTAAGCAATATGTTTGTAAAGTTTATGTAAAGAAGTGCTATAATGATGTCAATGATATCCTAAAGTCAGATAGAAAGATTGTGAATATAGAATGAAAAGAGAACGAAATATTATTATCACTGTCATGGCGATAGCCAGTACGACAGTTTTTGCAATCGCATTGACGATGCTCATTTTTGGGGATGAGCTCGAACAAATGTTTAATGTTATTGGGATCCGTGTGGCTACGGTGTTTGTCGCATTTGCATCCTTTAGTTCTTCAACACTCTTTGCTCTATTGATTTTGCTACATAATCGATCTGTCATGAAAATCAATGACGATACGAATAAAAGAGCTGAACTTTTTAGAGAACTCCAATTTGCATCGGCCAATTATTCGATCATTGAATTTATGGATCGAATGCTTATCTATGCTGAATCTGAGCGCTATGTCAATAGGATGCTCGAAAGACGAAGCATGATGTTTCATATGTTTGAAGATAAGACCAAAGAAGAAGATGTGTATGCGCATCCTGAAGATTATCGTTATGTTTCAGTGAAAATCCCGTTTCGTGTGATTGAAGGGAAAATTATATCATCCATCACATTTGATAAACTTCGTTTTGAGAGAAATGGTCTAAATTATGAATTTATTACCCCACCTTCACAAACTGAAAGCAGAGCATTTCTTCTTTATAACGAACATACCAAACGAAATAATGTCATCATTAACTTGATCATCAAGAAAGATTCAGAATTCTATGATCCTGAAAAAGTCAATGTGTTTTCGAAGATAAAAATATATATCAATATTAATAGTTTACTCGGTGTCATGGTTGAAGGAAATTCAGAACTTTACTTCACCAACCCTGAACAGATTGAAGGGGATGGCACGAATACGTACCGGATTAACTCAGCCAATTTCACTTTAACTGAAATGCCCAAGATTGTTAAACCCATCAAATAATTGACAAGAAACCACAATGAAATCGTTGTGGTTTTATATTTACTTGATATTATGCATAAAAAACGTTGATTTTTATCTGTTTAGTGATAGAATATAAAAAAAGCAGCAGGGGGAGGATTCTATGAAAAAATATGTGTTGTTTTTTTTGCTATTCATATTTAGTGTCACAGGTTCATCATGTGAATCAGAAGAATCAATAAAGATTCATTTTCAAACCAACTTAGGAACACCTATGGATTCAATCACTTACTCAGGTGATCTTTTAGATTTACCTAATGATCCAACCAGAGAAGGATATACCTTCCAGGGATGGTATTTTAATGAGCAGTTCATGCAGCCATTTAGTATGACAGAGTTAAAAGAAATGAATCAAGATACAGTTATACTTTATGCCAAATGGGAGATCAACAGCTATTGGATTCAGTTTGACACACAAGGAGGAGAACTTCTTGAGCCAATCACAGAAGTATTTGATGAGGATTTTCCCGAAATTCAACCCATTAAAGAGGGATATGATTTTTTAGGATGGTATCTAGATCAGGAGTATATGATGCCTTTTACTCAACCCAAAATGCCAGCTGAAGATCTCATGTTATATGCGAAGTGGGAAGAAACAACCATCTATCGTGTCATCTATTTCGATGAAAATGGTGGAGATAATATCACCTTATTAAGACAGCCAGTAGGCTCTCCGGTGATTGAACCTGAATACGTCCATAAAGATGGACATACCTTTTTGGGATGGTATGCAGATCCTGAATTATTAATTCCTTATACATTTGATGTCATGCCTGATGAGAATACCACGGTATATGCTAAATGGGAAATTAGAATGTGTACATTATTCCTTGATGAAAATGGTGGAGATCCCATTGATGATCTTGTCCAATGGTATGGAACACCCATCACACTACCTATTCCTACTCGTGAAGGTTATGAGTTTAGGGGATGGTACAATATGAATCACACATACTTTAATGGAACAACAATGCCAGATAATATCACGATATATGCTATGTGGAAATCAATCATTTTTCATATTGACTTTTTAAGTGAGGGAGAAGTGGTTGGTGGATATGTTCTCCTCTATGGTAAGGTTATGGAAGAACATCATATTGCTATTCCTGTTCGTGAAGGATACACATTTGGTGGTTGGTATATGGATGAAGCATGGACCATCCCCTATGACTTCGATCAACCCGTGATTACACAGATCACCTTATATGCCAAATGGATAATCAATCCATCATAATATAAGCAAAATGCATCATTAAGTGTGTTGAATAGTCACAAACCCAAATATAAAGAGTAGTATAGAAGTATAATCAAGAATATTGATTTCACTGGAGGTGCCATATGGTGAAATTGAGCATTCGTATCGATACAGTTTTTAATACAGGGATGGATATTTTAGAAGAACTTGGACATGGGAATCCGAGAGAGAATTATTACATGATTTGTCATCGACTTGCGAAAATGCTCGATTGGCATTATGCAGAAGTATGGACATATGATAAAGAATCGCTTCAAATGATTCTCTCCGATATTCATTACGCAAAAAATGATGAGCTTGAACGTTTCTCAAATGTTCTCGCAAACTCAAGTTTTTCATATGGAAAGGGTATTCCTGGAGAAGTTTGGCAAACCAAAGAACCCTTATGGATTGACAATGTTACAACCTATCAGTCTTTTAAACGTAAAGAAGCTGCAAAAAAAATGAAGTTTAAAACGTGTTTAGCCTTACCCATCACAGCTTATGATCATGTGGATGCCGTGATTCTTTTTTTCAGTAAATCCTCATATGAACCCGATCCGACAGTGCTAAAACTCTTGCATAGTATTGTTCAGAGGGTTGGGATCAACCTCGTCAAATATGAACTTGAAGAAGACATACGCCGATTGGCATTAAAGTCAGATCAATTCTCTGAACTCATATCAAAAATCTCATCCATTCGTGACCCATACACGTCAAAGCATGAGTATCTTGTAAAAAATTTGGCATTATACATTGGTAACAAGTTGAACATGGATAAAGAAGCACTAGATGATTTAAAACTAGCAGCATTACTCCATGATATAGGAAAAATTGCGATTCCTATGGAACTATTATCCAAACCTTCAAAATTGAATCGTGAAGAGTTCGCACTAATTAAAACCCATGTTGCAGCAGGATATTCCATTGTTGAAAATCTATCAATCTCAAATCGAGTAAAGAGAATCATCCTTGAACATCATGAAAGACTTGATGGAAGCGGATACCCCAACAATACCAAGGGAAGTGACATCGATCTATGCTCTCAAATCATCTCAATCGCAGATGTAACTAGTGCGATGCTTGAGAATCGTCCTTATCGTGTGGCACATAAAATCGAAACGGTCAAAGATGAATTGAATCACAATCGGGGAACAAAGTATAATTCCGATGTTGTTGATATCGTCATCAATCTCATGGATACACAACCTGAATTTT